>JAYTRB010000478.1:0-21564 GCA_043746425.1 Planctomycetia bacterium | reverse complement strand
AGCCCGGCAAACAGTCAGGTAAGTCCGACTCCGGAGAATCTGCTTCAAAATCTTCTGGTAAGGGCAACGGCCAAGGCTCGCAGCCGGGAAAACCCGGAGGCTCTGAATCGGCCCGCACGGGCGGCGGCGTTTCGTCGTCCCCCGCTGACGGCAACCAACCAGGAGACGCCGGCGGAAAAGACGGCGACGCCGAGAAGCCACACAAAGTTTCAAATGACGACCAGCCTCCGTCGGCCGAAGAAGAACAGGCCAGACTCGATTATGCGCGTAAGGCTTCGAACCTCGTTCTTAAGCGCCTCAAGGAGCAGCTTGAGCGCGGCGAGGTTGATCAGCAATTACTCGATGAGCTGGGCTGGAAGAACAATGCAGACGTCGAACGCTTCGTCAAATCCCTCGAACAGGGACTGAACGACCCCGACGATGAGACGTCTTCGGAAGCCATCGCCCGGCGGAGACAGTTTGAGGAGACACTTAAGAGCCTCCAGCTGGGGAACGACACCGGCAATCGCCGCGGCGGTAAAGGCGAATCCCGCGTGATTCGGCAGATCGGAACGAAAAACGTCCCCGTCCCTCCCGAATACCAGAAGCGATACGAGACCTATACCCGGAGTCTGTCGCGGCAGGCCGACAAAGCCGCCGCGAATACCAGTACTGAAAAATCGAAAAAGCCCAGTGGCAAATAACCACTGAACTCGTCGCAAAGCTCTTAAGAGTTGCGAAACGAAGTCAAATTGCACCCTTGCATTCCAACGAAAATGCATTCGGCCAAGCGAAGTCACGCGCGCTATCGCGATGACTTTGGCCCGAACGCCCACAGTGCGGTGTTGCTTCGCAGGTAGAGCCGGCCGTTCGAGATTACCGGTGACGATGCGATCGAATCGTCGAGACTGGTTTGCCAGATCTCTTCAAATTTGCGCCCCGCCTTCACGACGATGATCGTGCCGTTGCGCGTCGCCAGATAGATGTGGCCATCGGCGTAAAGCGGCGATGCCCGATTTCCGTCGGACGATGCCACGCGGTGCTCATATTGTTTCTCAGCCGTTTTCGCGTCTAAGCAGATCAGCACGCTGTTCTCACGGAACAAATAGACCAGCTCATCGACGACCAAGGGCGACGGCACGTCGGGCGTCGGAAAGTAATTCCATAATTTGTATTGTGAGCTATTTGTGATATCGCCGGCGCCTCCCGGTCGAATGGCGACCACTCGCCCTCCCTTGGCACTGGGCGCCACAATCAGCCCCGGAACGGCGACCGGCGATGCAACCAGGCGCAATGTAGGATCGTACTTATCGGGCTGCAGGCCACCACAGCGCCACAGTTCGTGGCCGTCCTCAAGGCTGTGGGCAATAATATAATCGGCTCCGTGCGTCAGCAGAAACGACTGCTTGTCGTCGCGATACAGTGTCGGCGAAGCATAGGAATGCTCGTTTTCGGCATAGGCTTCGCTGGGACGCGGCTGCTTCCAGATTTCCTTTCCCGTCGTCTTATCGAGGCAGACGACGACAGCTTCGCGCGTCTTAGGATCGCCATCGCCGTGAATCAATTGCAGATATAACCGGTCGCCATCAAGGAGGGGTGTCGACGTCATACCGAACTGAATTACCAGGTTGCCATATCGGGACTGAACCGATATTTTCCAGACTTCATTTCCTTTGAAATCGTAGCATCCAAGAATGCCCGTCCCCAAAAAGGCCCAGACATGCTGGCCATCGGTGGCCGGCGACGGAGCGGCAGAGTTGCCTTCAGTCGCCCGCGCGTTCTTGTTTCCCTTTCCCATATCTTTCTGCCAAAGCACTTTCCCCGCTGTGCTCACGCACATGAGCAATAACGTGTCATCGTCTTCGGCGGGCGACGTTAAAAAGATATGGTCGTCCCAGACCACGGGCGTCGCTCCTGCCCGGTTCGGGAGTGGCAGGTTCCAGGCCATGTTTTCTGTCTTGCTGAATTTGACCGGAAGATTCGTCTCCCGGCTGATGCCGTCATGCCGCGCGCCGCGCCATTGCGGCCAGTTGTCGCCGCTGGCAATGGTGGGCAGCACCGCGGTGATAAGAAAACAGATCGAAAGTCGAAAAAGAGGGAGCAGCATTTTTGAACACCTGAAAATCGGATTCATCAACGGATCGTAATTCGTTCGAGGCTGGAGTTTGGCGTCCCGCCGCCATCCCGTCAAGCGGCGACCCCCGGCAATGCAGACCGCTGTATTGGGAAGCAGGATTCGTCCGCCCAAGGTCGCGAGAACGCTCGACGTACCCGCGTGCCACCTGGCAGACGCCCACCAAAAATGCCCCAAGCGCAATGCCATCAAGAGCGGGGGTACGCATCACCGCACCGCCCGCCCTGGGTGCCGGCAGCCCACTCTGCCAAACCTCGATATTGTTTTTCGGTGTCCTACGCCAGACTCATCGTCACCGTCTTGAGTTCGGTGTAATTATTGAGCGCTGCGTCACCCAGCTCACGGCCAATGCCGCTCATCTTGAACCCGCCAAAGGGGGCTGCGGCGTCGAAGACGTCGTAGCAGTTGATCCATACCGTGCCGGCGCGAACGCTGTTGGCAATCCGATGGGCCTTGCCGACGTCGCGCGTCCATACCGCTGCGGCCAATCCAAAAAATGTCTTATTGGCCCGATCGATGACTTCATCAATCTTTTTGAACGGCAAGATACCCAGCACAGGACCAAAGATTTCGTCGGTTGCGATCGGCATGTCGTCGGTCACTTCGTCGAACACGGTCGGTTCAATATAAAAGCCCTTCTTCCCCCACCGTTTGCCCCCAGTCAGGCACTTCGCCCCGGCTTCCTTCCCTTTGTCGATGTAGCTCAGAATCTTGTCGAATTGGGCCTCGTCGACCTGTGGGCCCTGGGTCGTCGCGGCATCAAACGGATTTCCCAGCTTGCGGGCTTTGGCGCGCTTCACGAGTTTTTCGACGAACTGATCGTGAATTTTATCTTCCACGAAAACGCGGCTGCCGGCACAACAGCACTGCCCCTGATTGAAGAACAATCCGAACTCAGTCCCCGCGACAGCGGCGTCGAGGTCGGCGTCGGCGAAGATGATATTGGGGCTCTTCCCCCCCAGTTCGAACGTCAGCCGTTTCAGTGTCTGGGCGGCGTCAGTCATGATGATCTGAGCTGTGCGATATTCACCCGTAAAAGCGATCTTGTCGACGTCGGGGTGCTTGACGAGCGCGGCACCGGCCGTAGGCCCATAACCGGGAACAATGTTGATGACTCCTTTGGGAAATCCAGCTTCCAGCGCCAGCTCTCCCAGCCGCAGGCAGGTGAGAGGAGTCTGCTCGGCTGGCTTCATGACGATCGTACAACCTGCTGCCAGAGCCGGCCCCCACTTCCAGGCGGCCATGAGCAACGGGAAATTCCACGGAATAATCTGCCCGACCACTCCCAAAGGCTCGCGACGCGTGTAGCAGAAGTAATTGCCGCGAATCGGAATCGTATCGCCGGTAATCTTGTCGGCCCACCCCGCGTAATACCGCAGACAATCGATGACCAGCGGAAGGTCGGCAGCCCGCGCGTCACGAATCGGTTTACCGTTGTCGAGCGTTTCGAGCGCCGCCATTTCGTCGAGGTTCCGTTCGACCAGATCGGCCAGTCGATGGAGAAGCCGCCCGCGATCTCGGGCATCCATTTTCGGCCAGTCCCCCGTTTCAAAGGCCTTGCGCGCGGCTTTGGCTGCACGATCGATGTCGGCAGCGTCCCCTTCTGCAACTTCGGCGATTTTTTGCTCGGTGGCCGGATTGAACGTCGAAAACGTCTTTCCGCTGCGGGCATCGCACCATTTTCCGTCGATCAGCATCTGGGTCTGACGCACTTTGGGAGCGGTATATGCACGCGGAGCTTTGGCAGTTGCAATAGCCATGTCGCATTCTCCTTGAATGTTGGCGGGCCGCGATAAAGACTTCAGCTGTCTGAAAGGCATCGTTCCGAGGCGCTAGCGGCAGAATTTTACCGTCGCCATCATCGATTGGGTAGGACTCCTCATGACGGTCCGTTAACAGCGTGCTTTCCAGACACCCCGCGATCTTTCGCTCAATTGACAATTTGCTCGGCCGGGGGTAAAGATATCGAAGATATATATATTATTCATCTTTTGTCTAGATTCTCTATGCGACTTGCCCTTCAGACCGATTATGCCCTGCGAACCCTGATGTTTCTGGCCTCCAGAATTGGAAAATCCCGGTCCACAATTGCCGAGGTTGCCACGTTCTTTCAGATTTCAGAAGGCCATGTTGCCAAGGTCGTCAATCAACTCGTTCGCATGGGTTTTGTACGTGGCGTCCGCGGGGCGGGCGGAGGAATCGAACTGGGGCGAGAACCAGCGCAGATCCGCGTGGGTGAGGTGATTGTCGCCTTTGAAGGGAACATGCATCTGCTCGAATGCGTGGGAACCGAAAACGTGTGTGTGATTCAGAGCCACTGCAAACTCCGCAATGTGCTCGCCAAAGCCGAACAGCTGCAGCTGGATTACCTCGCCGACGTCCGTCTTACCGACGTGCTTCCCGTCTGACGCATTTTGTATTTCAGGTTTCGTCTGCCACGAAAGGAAATTGAAGAATCATGACGAATCATCTCCGTTTCACAGTACTCGCCGCTGTCTGCGTTGGTGTATTGGCAGTCGTCGTGCAGCCCCGCACAAATGCCCAGAACAAGGATGAAAAGCCTGACCCGGCTCTCGAACGCACTCGTAAACAGGTGCGTATGCTCGACGACCTGTATAAAACGGCGATCGTCCTGATCACCGACAAATACGTCAACAGCGACTCCGATCTACCTGCCGGCACGGCCTTCCAGGCGCTCTTCGGGGCCATGAAAAAGAAAGGTTGGCATGAAGTACGACTGGTGGACGCAACGGGCGAACCGTTGGTGGCCAAGAACGCCCCTGCCGACGACTTTGAGAAGGAAGCCATCAAGCAGTTGCTGGCAGGAAAGGCCGGATATGAGCAGGTGATCGAAAAAGATAAGAAACGATTTCTGCGCTCGGCGACTGCGGTTCCGGTCGTGATTGAGAAGTGCATCATGTGCCACCCCCATTATAAAGACGCCCCGAAAGGGCAGGCGATCGGCTCATTATCGTATACCTTGCCGATCGAGTGAGCATGATGCCAACGGACCGCTCGTACCAGCGCGGCGAGCGCGATATCTCGCCGCCGCAAAAACCCGACAGTTTCGGTCGATCAGGGGCGTCACCGGTGTCCCGGCAAGGTCAATCTCCGTGCTTTCCTGCATCTTTGGCAATTTGGATCAGCTTGGATTTCTGCGGCATGGGTGGCCCTCCGTTTGCAGGTTGAGTCGGTCGCGCGCCATTGCCTGTCGCTTGTTTAACGATGATTCGCGTAAATTTAGTGAGAATTAGTGTTCTTGACCTTTCGTCCTTTTCGAATTCCACCGATCGAGATCTACATCGTCAAAGAACACGATCATCGCCAACGGGGGACCGCGTTTGGGCGTCACCGGTGTCCCGGCAAGATCAATCCCCGTGGTTCCTGCACTTTGGCAATTTGGATCAGTTCACATAATCGCCCCCGCAGATACGATTCGTAGGAAACCCGCACCTCAGGCACGAGCACTCGCCCGATCGACTGGCTTTCGCACGCGCGGGCCTAAACAGTTCGAACGGCCCGGTTGTACTGCAGAAGAAAATACTGGATAATCATTGTGTCGCGAATCCGAATTGACTCTATCGGATCGTCAATACGCCCGTTCTCTTACGAGAATGTCCCGCGAACGTGCTTCTCTGAGCATCAGCGCGTTTAGCCATATTTGCAAAAGTCCCGTCACCGACTCGAACGGAAAGTTCAAATGCGGACAAGCAATCCTGCCCTTAACGATGACGTGTTTCGCGATTCTGCCCGGGAATACAGCCCGGACCATACCATGACTCTGGCTGGAACGGTTCTGAAGACGGGTGTCCTCCTCTGTATTCTGGTGGCAGGCGTAGGCTTCACCTGGGAACAGACCGATGCATTGTTGCCCGCGCTAGCGACTGGGGACGCACAGCGGGTGACCCAGTTGCCCATCCCATCGAACGTGTATACCTTCGTCCTCGTCGGCTCTCTCGGCGGGTTCGTTCTCTCATTGCTCACGATTTTCAACCCGCGAGTGTCGCCTTATTCGGCACCACTTTATGCCGGACTGGAGGGGGTTGCTCTGGGGGGGATCTCAACCATTTTCGAATATCAGTTCCCCGGTATTGTCCTGCAAGCTGTAGGACTGACTTTCGGCACGCTCGCAGCTCTGCTCATGGCCTATTCCAGCGGTCTGATCAAGGCGAGTGAAAATTTCAAGCTCGGCATCGTCGCGGCGACAGGCGCAATCTGCTTGGTGTACTTTGCCACCTTCATTCTCGGTTTTTTCGGCATCGCGATTCCGTTAATTCACCAATCCGGTGGCGTGGGAATCGGGTTTTCGCTAGTCGTGGTCGTGATCGCCGCTTTGAATCTCGTGCTCGATTTCGACTTCATCGAGAATGGAGTACGGCAAGGCGCTCCCAAGTACATGGAATGGTATGGCGGTTTCGGGCTGCTCCTCACGCTGGTCTGGCTCTACCTGGAAATCCTGCGACTGCTTGCGAAGCTGCGGGACAGAAAATGAGCGGGCCATCGGCGACAGAAAACCGATGAGGCAAATCGCAGGGGACCCATCCTCAGAAATGCCTGAAACGGCCCCTCAGACCGATCGGGAGCGGATTGCACCCCTCGATTCCGCCAGATCCGGTCAGACAGATCCGGTTAAAGGTAATTTGGCGGCCTAAAAATCGACGGATCGCTGGCTTCGTGGTTGGGGGCATCCCTTCCATTTATCACGGGCGGGGTTAACCCTGCCCTCTTCGTACGGCTATACTCTCGGCACCACACCAGCCCATCACGATGAGTCTCACAGAGACGGCCCGATCATCAGGAGCAAAGCGAATGAACGTCCTTGTCAGCGGCTCGACCGGCCTGGTCGGCACCGCTTTGATACCCATTTTGACTGCCACCGGGCGCGAAGTCATTCGCCTTGTCCGCTCGAATTCGCGTAACCCGTCGAAAGAATTAATTGGCTGGAACCCCGAAGCGAATTACATCGACGCTGCGGGAATGGAAGGTCTCGACGCCATCGTACATCTGGCAGGTGAGCCGATTGCTTCGGGGCGATGGAGCCCCATGAAGAAGGCCCGCATCCGCGACAGCCGCATTCGAGGCACACAGTTGCTTTGTGAAGCCCTGGCGCACACGGCTCGACCACCCAAAGTGCTGGCCTGTGCGTCGGCGATTGGCTTCTATGGCGACCGGAGCGACGAAGTGCTTGTCGAAGCCAGTTCTTCCGGCGAAGGGTTTCTGGCTGAGGTCTGCCGCGACTGGGAAGCCGCCACCGAACCGGCACGCCGGAAGGGAATTCGGGTCGTGAATCTCCGATTCGGGGTGATCCTCAGCAGACATGGCGGAGCACTCGCCAAAATGCTGACGCCATTCAAAATGGGAGTCGGCGGAATCATTGGTTCGGGTCGGCAATACATGAGTTGTATTGCGCTGGATGATTGCGTGGGCGCGATTCTGCATGCTCTGATGCAAGATTCGCTGAGCGGCCCCGTGAACGTCGTAGGGCCGACCCCCGTCACGAATGGGGAATTCACGAAAACGCTGGGAAAAATTCTGGGGCGGCCGACGATACTTCCCATGCCTGCGTTCGCCGCGCGATTGGCATTCGGAGAAATGGCAGACGAATTGCTCCTCTGCAGCAATCGCGTTGAACCCAAAAAACTGCTGGAGAGTGGGTTTCCGTTTCAATACCCGACTGTCGATTTGGCTTTGCGGCACGCGCTTGGCAAATAGACTGCGCGGCGCGCTGACGCGAATACGATTACTCTCTCTGGCTGAATTCGGGCATGCAAACAAGGCAGAGTCGAACGCTGCGACTATGAACCCTTCGGCCCATATTTTTCAAGCGCCAGAGTCTTCAAACCGCGCAGGTCGACTTTGCCGGTTCCGAGATGCGGAATCTCTTCAACCTCGAGAAAACTGTCACGCGAGGGAATCCAGAGATTCGGAAGACCCGAGGTATTCAGCTCGGCCAGCACCAGTTCGATAGGCTTCGACAGCGGCTTATGCACGACAATCAGTCGCTCGCCCTTCTTTTCGTCGGGGATCGACGTCACCACAACCCGCAGCTCGCTCTCGTCATCGCCGCCCGTACGAACGATTCCCTGCAGTATCTCTTCGATCTTGATGTGGGGCACCATTTCACCGCCAATCTTTGAAAAGCGACTGGCGCGATCGGTGATGATGATGAATCCCTCGGCGTCGATTTTCGCAATGTCGCCCGTAACGTACCAGCCGTCGCGAACGACCTCGGCGGTCTTCTGCTCCATGTTCAAATAGCCGCGCATGACGTTGGGGCCTTTGATGAGCAGCAGTCCTGGTCGATCGATTCCCAGATCGGCCTGGGTGTCGGGATCGATGATTTTGGCGTTTGTTCCGGGGATCGGCCGGCCGACCGAGCCTTCTTTGGTCCCTTTCTGCGTCGCTCCGACCGAGCGGTGGTCGGGAATATTGACGGCCGCCAGAGGAGAGAGCTCTGTCGTTCCATACCCTTCGATGGGGCGCACGCCGAATTTCTCGAAGAAGCCGTTCGCCAGGTCGAGCGGCATCTTCTCGGCCCCTGTCACCACCAGATCGAGCGCCGACATCTGTTCTTTGTCGCAGCGCTTGAGGTATCCGCGCAAAAATGTCGGCGTTGTCAGAAGGATCGTAACGCGGTACCTGTCGCACAGCGTCCCCACGAGACGCGCATCCAGAGGATTGAAGTGGTAGACACCCCTGGGATCAAGGGCCAGAACGGTCCACAGGGTGCCTGTGAAGCCAAACGAATGAAAAAACGGCAAGACGCCGAGCAAGGCATCAGTCGTCGTCAATTGGAACATCTGTTCGATGGCCTGCACGTTGCTGCCAATGTTCTGATAGGTGAGCATGACCCCCTTGGGCTCGCCGGTCGAGCCTGAGGTAAAGACAATCGTCAGCAGGTCATCAGAACCGATCTTTGTCAGGCCAAACAGGCGCTCGAGAATGAATACGGGAACCGCATACGCCTGAGCGGCGGCGACGAACTTGTCGAGTCCGGTAACTTTGTCTTTAAAATCGTCGAGATAGACGAGTTCGGCATCGATTTCGAGCTTCATTTTGGCCATAAACAAGCGGCTCGTCAAAACGTGGCGGATGCCGCTTTGCTTGATGCAGGCATTGATCGTCGCGGCCGAGCCGGTGTAATTGAGGTTGACGCTGACGCGTCCCAGAAGGGGCAGGGCCGCGTTGACGAGCGCTCCGCCCACTGAAGGCGGGAGCAGGACACCGACGACCTTCTCATCGTCGGCGAGTACGTTCCTTGCCAATAGCCGCTTCAAAATCAATGTCCGCAGCAGCAATTGCCCGCCCGTGAGCTCCTGACCGGTGGAATCGGCAATCTTGGGAAGCGCCCGGGTTCGGCGACACATTCTCAGAAACATTCGAGGCAGAATCAATTCGCGTCCTTTTCGGTATTGCATGGCTTCAACTCCCAGGTCCTGAACGGCCTGACGTACTTCATGCACATTATCGGGATCGCGGAGGGGCGGTCCGAACAAAATGCCAACGGGATAGGGCCACTTGCGCGGCCGCTTCCAGAAGAACTTTCCTTGAAAGAAGCTGAAGATGCTGCCCCACAGCCCGTCAAGGTACACAGGAATTACCGGGGCGCCCGTCCCCTCGACGATCTTGAGCAACCCGCGCTGAAACGGCTGGAGCTGCCCCGTTCGCGTCAAAGACCCTTCAGCGAAAATGCATACCAAGTCGCCATTTGTCACGCATTCTCGCGCTAAAGCGAGCGAGCGCACGATCGACTTGGGCCCCTCGCTCGCCTTGACCGGAATCACCCCCATGATTCGCGTCACCCAGCCCACAAATCCGCCGCGGACATAGTCGGCATAGGCCAGCATCCGTACCGGCCGTGACGAACTGATGAGAATGAACGCCGCGTCGACCCAGGTGACGTGGTTGGCGACCAGCAGCGCTCCCCCCGTCTCAGGAAGATTGTGCCGCCCGTAAATTCGCAGCCGATAAATCGTGTGGGTCAAAAGTAAAATTGCAAACCGAATTGTCGCCTGCGGCAACAGAAACAGGACATACACCAGAATCGGAACAGTCGCCAGTCCGATTGCCAGAAACGTCTGCCGCGCCGTCAACTTCAGGATGTCCTGCATGATATAGAGAATACCTGCGGTCGACAGGATTCCCGTAAAGGTCAGGAAATTGGCCGCTGCGAGAATTGTTCCACGCGTCTCGCGCGGACTGCGGTGCTGCAGGAAGGCTTCGAGTGGAACGTCGAACAACCCCGCGCCGGCCCCCAGCAAGACCAGACAGACGATCGTCAGATAATATCCGTGTTGCAGCGTCAAATGGCCATCGGCGGAAACGACGCCTCCGCCGACAAACAGCATGAACGACATGACGACAATGCCCAACGCTCCCAGAGGGACGATTCCCAGTTCGACGCGCCCTCCCGACCAGAATCCCGCCAGCACGCTTCCCAAACCGACCCCGACAACCAGCGCCAGCATCAGCGGCCCGATGCCATTCTCGTCAAGCCCCAGCACGCTTTCGCCAAAGAGCTTGATGTTCGACTGTGTCAGAGTGGCCAAGGTGTAAAAAAAGGCGATCCCCAGAGCGGTGCGCATCAGCGGCCGGTTCGACGCCAGAAACTTCAATTGCTGCCAGTTCTGGCTGACAGGATTGAGTGGCAACCGATACTCGGGCCGGGCCGCACAAAGCGGGCGAATTCCCAGACTGGTGAGCCAGCCCGCCACGGCCACGCCGATGAAGACCAGAGCCGAAATCCACAGGTGATCCACCCCTTCAGGACGAGTCGCCCAGAACAGCTTGAAACCACCTACAGTTCCCAGGGCCGCGGCCATCACAGTAACCATTGACATCAGGCCGTTTCCCGCCGATAGCTTTTCGGTACGCAGGATTTCGGGAATGGCACCGAACTTCGCGGGAGCAAAGAGGGCGGCTTGGGCACCCATCAAAAACAACGCGCTGAAGAGCGCCGGGGCACTCCCCGACAGAATTGCCGCCACCCCCACCGCCATCACGATGATTTCTGCAAATTTACACCACACGATAACGCTGCGCTTGCTGAAGCGGTCGGCCAGCCACCCGGCGTGAGTGGGTAGAAGCAAATAGGGAAGCGTAATCCAGAAGATGCACCATGATAGCGCCGCGATCTCGGCCTTTTCGGTTCCGCCCAAGATATGCGTCGCCACATGCACGGCAAGCCATTTGAACAGATTGCCATTCAGAGTTCCCAGTGCCTGCGTCGACACCAGGCAGCGAAAACTGCGCGACGTTATATCCGCGCGACCGTCGGCCACTGGCAGGATTTTGATCGTCGATTCTTGAGGCACACCAGAGCTCATGGGGGGCCCGGCTTATTGAAGTCTGCGTGGCGTCGACAAAACCAAGCCATGCGTATCGATTTGAACGCGATAGCCTACGGCAATCGCCGGCGCCAAGCAACGCTGCACCGGCAAATAAGAAGGCGACAATGGCGGCGAAAGACAACGCCAACGGCCAACGGGCAGGGGCCCGCATTGTATTCAGGCCCGACAAATCCTCACCTGATTACAGGCACAGCCCGAACTGAAACTCATTCGCGCCGACTCGGATGTCGTTCTCACCGCACTTGCCGCTCTAACGGGGCAGGCTCTCGCTGGGCCACCCGGCCAAAGTCACGGAATGAATTTGTATATGCCGTTGTTCTCTTGGGCGATTTCCTTAAGGAGTGCCTCGCCCGAGGCGTCGCCGAAGCAAAATGTGTGAATCGAAGCGCCGCGCGTATTCAACTTCGACACCTCGGTAGCCACGTTGTCCTTGATGACACCGTCCGTCAAAAGATAAATCACGTCCGGTTTCAATTCGAGTGCGTATTTCAGGGCTGCCCGCGGATCAGTGCCCCCGCCACCCTTCACTTTAACGCACCATTCAAGATATTTCCGCTTGTTTGCCAAGGTGGCAGGCTGCAATTTCTCGGCGGGCATGGGCACCGAAACACGGTTGAAGAAGATGACGAAAAACTCCATGTCCTCAGGCAGGCCGCCAATCGACCGCACGAGTTCAATCTTGACCCGATCAAGTCGCGTGCGCGCTTCGCTATGCGGTTCTGTCATGCTTCCCGATCCGTCGAGAACATAGACGAATTTTGTCCCCGCCGTTGCAATTTCAAAAAATTGGGTGCCGCTGCCATTTCCCTGCCCATCGCCGACGCCACTTCCGAATCCACCTCCCAGGGCAATGCCCTTACCGACCTTTTTACCGAGTACCGAGACACTCAAGTCATCGGTCGGCGGGAGCCGCGCTTCCAAAGCGAGTTGCGAGATCTCGACCTCTGTTGACAGCCGAACCTGAGCCGGGCGCGCAGTTTCGATTCCCGCAGCGACAGGCCCCGCCGGGCCTTCGCGGCCACCCGAAGACGAGCCCCGCATGACCGGTGACTCAACGGGCGGATCAATTCGGACGGCAACTTCGGGCGCAGGCGTGCCCAAATCGGAAATAACCGTGGCAAAATCGGTCTGGCGGGAGTTTGCGATGGCGACAAACGCCAGCATCCCCAAGCCGGCGGCATGGACCAGAGCCGAAACACCGAACGGCGTCTGCCATCCAGAGCCAATTCCACTCCGCCATTTGGAGTTAATCAATAGCCGGCAAATTCGGTAAATCTGATGCAGCCTCACCGACATGCGTTCGCCCTTGGGCTTTTCGATTACCTTCGATCCCCATTTTACCGGTCCCGAAGATTGGCCGCAATTACAATGTCGTCTTGACCTGAGCGCCCTCTCCAGAATACTGTGCCGGAATCATGTCTGTCGAACCCATGCCGACCGCGGATAACCCCATTCCTCTCCCAGCGGAGAATTTCGGGATAGGTAGCCTGTCGATGGCCCGACCGCAATACGGCCCGATTCATATGGTCTCATTGAAAGTCAGCCCGGGCGAACTGCCTGTCATTTTCTTCGATGGCTTGTGCGGCCTTTGCAACGCCTGGATCAACTTCGTCATCGCCCGCGACACGCAGCGACAATTTCGGTTCGGCCCTCTCCAGGGAGAGACCGCCCATGACTGGCTCCACTTGCCGCCAGACGCCGCGCTCGATTCCGTGACGCTGGTAGACGCGAACGGCATCTACCGCAAGTCTGACGCCGTGTGCCGCATCCTGAACCAGCTCGGCGGGATATGGCGCGTCTGCGGTTCATTGCTGCGGATGGTGCCCCGCCCGCTTCGCGACTGGGGCTATGATTTCGTCGCCCGCCACCGCTATCGTTTGTTCGGGAAGAAGGAAACCTGCCGCCTTCCCACGCTGAAAGAGCGCGAGCGGTTTCTGCCATAAAGCGAATGATTCACGCCGCCGATCACAGAACGTTTGCCCGCCCCCCACAGCGAGTGCGCGGGAGCAACGGACCGGCACAGACCCTGCTTACTGCCGATTGAACCCTTTCCCTGAAGGCGCGAGAATAGGGCATTTATCCGCAGGCCGAGCGCGTCAATACGCCGAGGCCCCCTATTCTACGCTCGCGCAAACCCGTTTCAAGCCGCCGCGTGGGCCGCTCGTCTGCAATTCAGGTGGCTCAACCGCCCCAGTCGCACGTGGTGTCGTTCCAGAAGGTCAACCAGTTCGGGAGACGTCAGTAGCGACAGTTCCCCGACCCGTGCCGCTGCCAATGGGTCGTACCATCCGTCCGCATCTGCCAGGGCCGCTGAGGTGCTGGCCGAGGCTCCCGGATGCATCCCGATTTCAGTAACGCCGGTACTGGCCGCGGCAACAAACACCTGCATCAGGTCGAGATCGATCCGGCCGGCGTGAGATGTTCCAAAAAAGGCTGCGGGATGTGGTACTCCGCGGCGATGGACCTCGACGAGCCGATGAAATGCGAATATGCGTTTCACCTGTGCCAGACACCAATTCGCCGGCTCCAAGCGGCGTAGCAGGGTGGTTTGCGCCAATTTTCGTTCCCACGGCACTCTCACGACAGGGATCGCGTATTGCCGCAGCAGTCCGGGAATACTCGCGGCCACCGTCGGCAGAAGGTCAATATACTGGTGCGAATTCAAGTGCGTCGGCGCGATGCCGAAATCCAGCAGGACTTCGATCTGCGCGCTCAGTTCGTCTCGAATGGGGCCGCAGAATCTCCTGCCAAAGGCCAGCAGACGGGCAGCCAGCCCGAATATTCCGGGAAATTTGCCGCTGCTGTCGAGGAGTTGCCCGGGATATTTCTCTCCCGTCAGCGGCCGACCTTGTGTCAGGTTCAAATGAATTCCAAAGTCGAACGGAGCCGGAGAATCGGCCAGCCGCCTGCGGGCCGCCAGCGATGGCAAATCATCGTGGACCAGACGGCACTGCAGATCCCTCCACTGTGCGAGCGCCCCGTCAACTCCGGGGGCATTAGCCAGTATGGCCGTACTTGTTAACAGTCCGTGACTGAAGCCGCGCAGAATGCCCGCACTTACGTGGCTGTTCATTCCAAAATCATCGGCATGCAGCACGAGACTGCGGCGCACGGCGCCACATTGGCCGGTTTCGTTTGCAACGTGAGCCTCTTTCGCAACGTTCGCCATCAGGCCGCGGTCCTTGTCGGCTCGGCCCCCGCCGTGACGTCCGCAGACGGCTCGACCACCTTCTCGAGTTTGTAGTCACCCCGCAATTCTCGCAACCGCAAGCCCATCACGTCCAGCAGCATGGGCAGCGCGTGCTGCGTCAGTGAGATCGTCGAACCGTACTCATTGATCAGAGTGACAGGAATTCGCTTGTACGGCAGCTTCAGGCGATGCGTCAGAAACACCACCTCGGCGTCAAAGGCGAACCCGTCAATGGTGGTGCGTGAGAAGATTTCACGCGCCGCCCGGTGACTGAAGACCTTCAGTCCGCATTGCGTGTCGGTGACCTGCCGTGAGACAAGATGCGCTACCACGTTTCGGAAGACCCAGGTCGCCAGCGTCCGCATCAGGCGCCGCGGAGCCAGGACTTCCGACTCCCTGAGATCGCGAGCGCCAAACACCACTTCACATTCGCCGCCTCGAATGCTGTCGCAGGCGGTTTGCACACCGTGCAGATCGTAGGGAAGATCTGCGTCAGTAAAGGCCACGACCTGGCCCGTGGCGCGCAACATTCCATTTCTTACCGCAGCCCCTTTGCCCGCATTCGCCTGAGATACTGTCGAAAACCGCTTGCCACGTCCCTGCGTGAGACGAGCCGTCTGATCTCGACTGCCGTCGTCGACTACCAGCACCCGGTAATCGACTCCCCAGTCGTCGAGATACTCTGCGAGACCATCGAGAGTCGCCGGCAACCGGCTCTCTTCATTGAACGCCGGAACGACAATCGTCAGATCATGGTCGGGCGCCGCACCAACCGGGGCAAGCGCACACTGTTTAGCAATGTCAAAATGCGGGGCGCTGACGATGGTTTCGGCGGCACTCTCACTGCCGACCAATCGCCGCTCGCGCGTCTGGGCTTCCTGCTGTCCTGGTGCCATCGTGGCTAGCCCCTGTCATGGAAGGGGGGGACTTACATTGAACTTCGGCAAAAATAATGGAATTGAAGGATTCCGTCAACGTCGGTCAGTTCCTAAACCAGCCCCCGGCGTTTCCGCAGGAACCATTCCAGACACAGAGCGACGACAAAAATGACCAGGAACGGCCAGTTATCCCAAAGCAGGATCCGTTGGACGCGGGTCACTTCGACGTTCAAACCCAGTTTAGCCAGCTTTCTGAGATGGGCCGCTAATTCGCCGGGAGGAACGTTCGTTCCTCCCGTGATCTTGGCCACCTCGTCAGCCAGGGCGAAGTCGGCCGCCGGATTATGCAACTCGAGATCCTGATCGTAGACGAGGAACCGCACGTCAGCTCCGGTTCCGATGCGTTCGCCATTCTTTTTGGCTTCAATGTGAACCTGGTAGTCACCGGGCGGATGGGTTTCGAGAAAACGAGCCAAATGATCGACACCCGCGCGCTGCGGAGTCAGCGTATGTTTTTTATCGTCGGGACCAATGACTTCGACGGTGAAGACGGCGTCGTCAATCGGCAGCTTTTCGGCGTCGCGCGCGCCAAACGTCATGCCTACTGGCTGGCCCACGCGATACCGCCGGTTCTCGAGCTTGGCCCACACCGATTCGTCCCCTTGGTTGTCTTTGTGCGCGAGCCACAGCACGACCTGTTGCCAGAACCGCTGGTGCGCCTCGTGCTGGCCCCCCAGATACCATAACCACGTGCTGTCGCCGGCAAACGCCATCGTGCGCCCTTTGCCGAAATCCTGCGCGACCAGCAGTGGCACTTTGCCCGGGGGATCGGTCAGCACGGCTTCGGCCAGAACGATGGCCCCGGCTTTCAGATCGCGGAATCGATTGGCCCCATTCAGCGGCGGGAGCGAGGTCCACAGAGCGCGGTTTTTGTCGGGCGTCTCAAGACGCATGACAAAGTGCGACAAACCGGCAGAAGTCGGCAGCATCGCCAGCGGTTTGTCAAAGTGCAGACTGGCATCGACCTCGGTTCCGTTCTGGATTTCAGTTCTTCCCATCACAATCGGAAGCTGTTCTGCCAGCGGCGTCATCGCATAGCCCCCGGGGCCAAAACTCTGTGTGCCACCGGTCATTAAGAGTCCTGCTCCACCATTGACTGCTCTGGCAAGCTGCGTGAGCGCATCGGGCCCGAAGACGCTGGCGCGAACGCTGCCGATGATGTAAACGTCATATTTGCCCGGCTCGAACCAGCTTGGATCGATGTGCGGCTTTTCGCCGTGCAGCCCTTCGCGGATCGGTTTAAAATCGAGTTGTATGTCGGGAGACTCGTCGATTCGCCGCAGATATTTCTGCTCGGGCCGGTGCTCGCGGTCGAAATACGCGACGTTCACTCCCCCTTTGAGCACTGTAAGAAACGTCGTAATCGAGTTATTCGTGATCAGGGGTTCGCCCTCGAGCGGCACCACCTCCAGCGTGACTTTGAATTCTCCCGGTTCGTGAGCTGTGAAATTGAATTCGACGGGAAGCACTTCTTGATTGCGCGTCGGCTTCAGTTTGCGCGGCGCCGCCACGGGGGCCATTTTTCCGGATTTTCCGGATTTTCCAGAATCGGCCGTCGACCGGTCTTCGACCAGGAGGCGCACCGTAAGTTCTTGTCCTGCCGCCCCCCAGGCGCGAATTTTCGCACCCACGACAACCGTATTCTTGACGAATACCGTGGGGCTGATTTCCAGATCCTCTGCACTCAGATCAACGGCCGAATCAGAAATTCCTGCCGCCCCGACGGCCACCGTGTCGACACGAATCTGCAATTCGGCGAGTCGATTGGCGGCCGCCCGCGGGTCGGTGTCAAGCGGGGCCAGCGCCCGCTGTGCCCAATCAGAGAAGGCCAGCACCCCGACGACCTTTTTGTCGGGCGCCAATTTTGAAACCGTGTCGAGGAAATTGCCGATCGCCGTCTGCTCGCCCGGCGTCTCTTGAGCAAACGTCTCGACTTCAACGACATCTTTCGCGAAATCAACCTGGCGAATTTCAATGTCTGTCCCGACTCTGTCGAGATCTTTACGCACATCTTCAAGGAGTTTGAGTACCGTCGCGCGGCGACTGGCGCCGGCCGGACCATCCTTGACACTCATGCTGCGGCTATTGTCGGCCGCGACGACGAATACCGATGCATGGCGATCGGTCTCGGTGACTTCCAGCCACGGGCGCAGCATCGCCAGCGTCAGTATTCCCCAAGTAAACAACCGCAGACCCAGCAATGCTTTGCGTTGCCCCGGCGGAAGATGCGCGATGCGCTGACGATATGTGGTCAGCACCACCGCCAGCGAGACTCCGGCGGCCAACAAGACCCCCGGCCAGGCCCAGATCGGATCAAACTGAGGAATCATGGTCTGCCCATTCTACCGAAACAGCAATTAAAAAGGGGAGTGCTGAAGAAAAACCGTAGAAACCCCGGCAGACCCATCGGCCCCCCATAATCACAGTGGCACGCTGCCAGCTTGATCCCTGTGGTACTCGGGCGGTCGATGGTGGTTGCTGCCGGGCCGCTACTTCAAACGCTTTCGGCCGCCTGCCTGCAAAATGCTGTTCCAAGCCTCGAGCGCCTCGGCTTCACGCCGCCGCATGAGTCGCTTTTCTTGCGGCGTCAGGTCGTCGTATCCGCACAGGTGCAACAGGCCATGTGCAAGGTACAACGCCAACTCGTCGTGGGGAGTGGCGTCGTAATCGCCGGCGATTCGCAGCGCGGTGTCAGCACTGATGATGATCTCTCCATCGATCCATTTGCCGAAACCACGGCGGAGATTTCGCGATGACTGGCGACCGGCTTTTGACTGGGCACGACTGCGAACTGAATTCGTCGAGCTCGTCAAAGTTTCGCCCGGCAGTCTGGCAATCGGTCCGCCTTCGTCAGTTGTGTCAAATCCATCGAGCAGAAAGCTGATGACATCCGTCGGGAAATCGTGCTTGAGAAAATCGCGGTTTATCGCATGAATCTGCGGATCATCAACGATCGCCACGCTGACTAAAGCGATTTCGACATGTTCCATCGCCAGTACCGACTTCGCCAGCTGAATCATGCGACGTCGGTTGACGCGCAGAACACGCTGCTGATTGGCGATGGCGATCGAGTAGCTGGGCATTCCGGATCAATAGAGAACACACGCGAGAGAACACACGTGGCCGCGCCCCTCCGATGCACACAACGGTGTGGGCACAACTCACGCTTCGGCATCGGAACCTTAACGCAATCGGCCGGCAATCGCAATCACGTTGCCGGCCGATCGCGACTTATCTTTGTGCCAGGATGGAACCCCTCGGCCGGCATTCCGGATGAGAGACTACTTGACCGGCACAATGTCGAAGGTATGGGCCTTCATCAACAGCGTCTTGGCGACTTCTGCATCGAGCGCCGCGAGTTTCGCGAATCGCTCTTCGATGAGGGTCTTCTTTTTGGCTTCCACTTCGTTGCGGGGAATGATGCTGTAAATCCACTCGGGAACTTCCTGCGCGATCACAATGCCGCGAAAGAGCTGGTCGTGGTGAAAACGGTTCTTGTTCTCAACGGCCCCTCTTACAATTTTAACCTGCTCGGCGATCGGGCCCTCGCTCAATATGCCCGAGGCGAGATTCGCGCCGGCGGCGAGTTGCTCGGCCGTCAGTTCGGCGATTTTTTTTCCGCCTGCCCGGACTTCATACTTCCCGGCCGCCAAGCCTGCAACCTTAAGGCGATATTCGTTAAGGTCTTCGAGAATCGGAGACCACGGCAGGATGCTGACGGCATCTGCGGGAAAGAACGGCAACGCCCCGTCAAGCCGCGAGAAGCTTACCCCGCCATCTTTTGCTATGACGTTGTCCACTGTGCAATTCTTCGTCGCAACAACCTTGCGATTGGCCACATCGATCTCGGCAGACGAGACCAGCGAAGGAAAGCTCAGTCCCTTGAGGATCGAAGCGGCCATCAGCGCTTGACCCGGCGGCCCCGGATGCACGGCGTCGCCACCTGTGATGCGGTCATACTTGGCGCCCTGAGCCCGCGCACGATCGAGGACGGCCAGATAGGGGTGAAACTGATCGACGAAAAGACCGCCATTCTTGTCGGCAATGTCCTTCACGCCGGCAGAAAACATTTCAAGCGTCTTGTTGTAACCCGTCAGTGCCGTCGGTCCCTGTTCATTGTTGTCGAGCGGCTGCGGAGTGACCCACGCGGTGCGAATATTAGCCGCCTTGGCCTGATTGGCCATGCCTTGCAGGCCGTCCATGTACGGCTTGAAGGTATCTTCGCCAAAGGCGCGATAACCGCCGTCGTTCATTCCGAAGTCGACGGTCATTGCAGTGGGCTTAAACCGCAATACGTCGCGCGCGAATCGCGAATTGCCGCCGACCGAACGATCACCGCCAATGCCGGTATTGCGAAATGTCAGTTTCCAATTCGGAAAACGAGTGACAGTCCACATTTCGACATAGTTCGAATAGAGATGCTGCTCGGTGATACTGTCGCCGATCATCACGACGACATCGCCGTCCTTGAAAAAGAAATCGGCGGCGGTTGCCGGCGCAGTGCACCACAATGCCATTACAACCAGACAGCAACGCACAAAATGCGACATGTCAGCAAACTCCTTCAAGGTAAAACAGCATAGCGGTTTCGTGAGCCGCGTGGATTCTAGGCCACACCACCCAACCGAACAAGTCAGCCGCACATCCGCCGGCCCGGCTACGCCGTGCGCGGTTCCGGATACTTGATCCGGCCGTGGTACATGGCTGTCAGCGATTTGGTCAGGCTTTCTTCGATCCGGCTCAGTTCAGTGATCGTCAAGCCGCACTCGTCAAACTGTCCGTCGAGCAAGCGTCGCATGGCGATGTCATGCACCAGCCGTTCAATACGGCTCGGGGTGGGCTCGCTCAGAGCGCGACTGGCACCTTCGACGGCATCAGCGATCATCAGCACTGCCGTCTCGCGAGTCTGCGGCCGGGGGCCAGGATAGCGAAAATTAGATTCGTCTGCGTCGGTGCGATGGTCGGGCTGCTCTTCGGCCAGGCGGGCCGCTTCGTGGTAAAAGTATTCCACCAGAGTCGTCCCATGGTGCTGTTCGATGAAATCGATCAGCGGCGGGGGAAGATGATGTTCCTGGGCCAGATCGACTCCGTCTTTAACGTGCCCGATGATGATCAGGGTACTCATGGCCGGGGCCAGGTGGTCGTGGCGATTCTCGCCTCCCGCCATGTTTTCAACGAAATAATGGGGCTTGAGCATTTTGCCAATGTCGTGAAAATAAGCCCCGACGCGCACCAGCAGACCGTTGGCACCGATGGCGTCGGCCGCCGACTCGCCGATGCTGGCGACGGTGATCGAATGGTTATACGTTCCTGGCGCCCGGCGAACGAGTTCTTGCAGCACGGGATGTGAAACATCGCCCAGTTCGAGCAGGCTGATGTCCGTGACCGCCCCGAACGTGGCCTCGATGAAGGGCAGACTGCCGGAAACGAGGAAACCCGCGGCCAGGCACCATCCGGCCCCGCGCAGGCTCGCGATCCAATGCGAGGAATCGCGCCACAGTGGCACCCCCCAGGGATTGTTGAGGCCGACGATTCCCTGGTTTTCAACGACATTCGTACCCCAATAAATCAGAAAATAAACGACCGCCGTCCAGAGGCCCACGACGACCAGCGTTGACCGCGAAGAGACGCTGGGAAGCAGTATCGCCGCCGTGGCGCAGACGCTCATCAGCACGGTCAGCCGCCCCAGGTCGGCGCTGGTCGACACGGTCACAATCAGACTCAGGGCAAACGCCGTTACGGTGGCCAGCATCTGATTGTAAACGACGGCGCAGACCATGACGCACACCAGGACAGGTCCGACTTCGGCCCGCCAAGGGTCGAATGACAGCCCGCGGGCCAGCCCCGCCGAGAGTACGAACATCCCCAAATAGAGACTGAGCCGCCGAATATCCCAAACGAGTGCCTGTTCATTTCGCACCAAGTGGTACCCGAACAGCACTGCCAGCACGAGGAACATGACAAATACGATGC
>JAYTRB010000477.1:0-3281 GCA_043746425.1 Planctomycetia bacterium | reverse complement strand
ATCTCACGCTCGAGTTCTTCTAGCGCTTCGCTCGCCGGCGACAAATCACCTGCCATTCCCATTTTTTCCAGCCGCCCGGCAATCGCCAAAGCCAACTGTGCGTTGAAAGTGACGGCCATTCCTTGCAAGGCATGGGCGGCGACTTGCACCTCGGCCGGATTTCGGGCAACCGCCGCGGCTCGCAATCGAGCCATCGCGGCAGGCAAGTCGGCACGGACGATCTCGATCACCTCTCGGAGAAGCTCGCCGCTTCCGCCCATTCGTGCCAAGGCGACCGCCATGTCGCACAGCTTTCGGTCTCGATTCATGGAGCAGATCTTCTCGATGACGATACGGCCGCGCCCGCCTGTTGCTCTGCGCATTCTATCTTCAGGGCGTGGTGTCTGTCACGCTGGCGAACTGGGGACGTCGTCTGGCCCACAACGACGCCCCGCAGTCAGACGGCCTCACTCAGGCAATTTGTCGAGAAGTTCGAGCGTATCCGACTGTTCTTGTTCATTATCGATCGGAATCATCATGCCTCCCGCTTCAACCATCAGTCGCCCCGAAAGGGTCGACTTCTGCTTGATCGAGACGACCCGGCCGGCTTCAGGATCAAACTGCGCTGTTCCCGAAGAACTGCTCGTCGAGAGAGTGCCAGTGACTTTTGCCCCTGGCTGGTCGATCTTCAGCTCCAGAGCAAAATCGCTGTCAACTCGGACGCGGACTGTTTTGCGATCGCCGACCTTGTCTACCCCCTCGAAGGTATAAGTCTGTTTGCCCTTGATCTTCCCCACGTTCGTCAGTTCGACGTCGAGGGGTACCTCCCACTGGTCTCCGGGTGCCACTGGTTTCTCGCTCAGAATGAGAAATCCTCGCTGTTCCTCAATCGCTGCCGACTTGTTGTCCGCCGCCCCGAATTGCTGCGCGAGCAGATTGTCCTTGAGCAAATCGCCCAGCAGTTCGGCATAACCTTTGACATCGGTAATCTGGCCACGCGGACTCATCCGCAACTCGTACTCCGAGCCGGTCAGCCGTTCGAGCAGTGGCGTCACTGACGCGCCAATGGCGCTTCCCGTGTCGCGCTCGGACGACTTTGAATCGAAATCAAACTTGCCCTGGGCGCCGAACTCAGCGTTCATTTTGCGGCGATCGGTCTTAACTTTCAGCGTTACATTGCCGTCGTCAGTGGCGTCGACGACGACCCGCGACACGATTGTCTCCTGCTTAATCGTGTTTTCAATCTTGGTTCCCATGATCGATTGCAACTGCTTCAGATCCATTGTGGTCTTATAAATCAGCTTGTCACCCTTGATGGCCTTGTATTTCAGCAATAGAGGCTCATCGGCGTGTGCGCGGGAAAGCCAGCCTCCGACGAGACCAACGATTGCAACGACAGCGGTAATTCTCAATACGCGCGAAGTCATGGCCTGAATCTCCTTGAAATGCGATTCCGCAGGGCCCCCGGCGTGCAGACTGCCACCAGTCGAATGCGAGGCTCCGTGAATTCTACACTCGTAACGGTGAGGGCCGCAAATTGGATCAAATCAAGAATCGGGAATACGGCATTCTTACCTGCGGCAGCCGCACTCGCCACCCGTACCACGTAATCGATCTCCACATGTGCCGAACGATATGATGTGGCACTGGAATCGGCTGATGGGGTCTGATACGTTGTCGCCGCATGGCGTTTCACAACCGGCAGACAAGGCATCGCGGCATGAATCAACTGCAAGGCGCAGCACAGGTTTCGCCATCATACAAATGGTGGGTCGTCTTCCTGCTGTGGTTTGTCTGTTTCTTCAATTACGCCGACCGGCAGAGCATCACCGCGGTCTTTCCCTTGCTCCAAGAGGAGTTCGGGTTTACCGACGAAGAACTCGGCCTGATCGGATCGGCATTCATGTGGGTCTATGCCGGCTGCGCCCTCCTGGCAGGTTACGTCTGCGACAGGTTCCAACGGCGTCATCTCATCATGGGCGGCTGCCTCTTCTGGAGCCTTGTCACTCTGGCGACGGGATGGTGCTCGAAGTTGTCTCAATTCGTCACGGTTCGGGCGCTCGAGGGCTTCGGCGAAACATTCTACTTCCCAGCCTCGATGTCGTTGACGAGCGACTACCACGACAAACGCACACGCTCGCGGGCGCTGGCGTTTCACCAGTCGAGCGTCTATGCGGGGACGATTCTGGGGAGTTGGCTGGGTGCGTGGCTGGCCGAGAAATTCGGCTGGCGCGTGGGCTTCTACTTCTTTGGCGGGGCGGGCATGCTGCTGGCGCTCGTTTTTTACCATTTTCTGCGCGAGCCGCAGCGGGGCGAAGCAGAGTCAGCCGGCAACGCCCTGGCCGCGCACGGCATCGGGGTGGGTCCGCATCTTTCGTTCCATGAATCGCTCGCTGCAATTTTCCGGTCGCCAGCGGTGCCCTTCCTGATGCTGGCGTTTGTGGGGGCAAACTCGGTCGCCACCGTCTTTCTCGTCTGGACTCCAAAGTTCCTGGTTGACAAGTTTCATTTTAAGTTGAGCGCCGCCGGACTCTCGGGAACCGTGTACATTCACCTGGCCAGCGCTGTGGCTGTTCCGCTCGCGGGAATGCTGGCCGACCGACTGGCGCGGCGCTTCGTCGGCGGACGGGTCATGGTGCAGGCAGCGGGGTTACTGGGGGGTGCGGCCTTCGTATTTATTGTCGGCCACACTGAAAACGTGATGACGCTCATTTTGGCGATGACCGTATTTGGTTTCTGCAAGGGCTTTTACGATTCGGGAATCTTCGCCTCGCTCTATGACGCCGTCGAGCCGCGGGCGCGGGGAACGGCGGCAGGCCTGATGAACACCGTGGGATGGGGCGGCGGCGCCTGTGGTCCGTGGTTTATCGGGTGGTTCGCCGAGCATGGCGACCGGCCTACAAAGATCGAGAACATGAGCGACGGCATTTCCTACGGAGCGCCGATCTATCTGGCGAGCGCCGGGCTCTTGCTGATAGCGATCTGGATGTTGCGTCGCAAACGCGTGTAATGGCGTGCGGAAATCGGGGCCACACGGGCCACCCCTGCGGACAATTCGGGAGGTTTACTGATGCATCGAATCTTTTTTCCATTTCTGCTGATGACAATCGTCATATCGGAGGCAGTCTCTGAGCGCGCAGCCGCCGAGGAACAACTTCCGCGCCGCTGGGTGTATCTGCCGATCAACTTACAAGCCAAAGAGAGCCTTGAAAAAGCCGAGGGGGTTCTCCGCCGTGCGAAAGCAGCGGGATACAACGGTATCGTTCTGGCAGACTACAAGCTCAATGTGCTCGACCGCGTTC
>JAYTRB010000476.1:0-12406 GCA_043746425.1 Planctomycetia bacterium | reverse complement strand
GGGTTGTGCAACGGCGTACTCTTCAACCATCGGCCGCGGATGATTTGTCGCGGTATAATGCTGCTTTTCGACTTGTTTCTGCGACGGAATGTTGAGCTTCGTGGCGCAGTACGTGCATGCAACCGATTGGAGTTCGAGGGCCAGATACACCCGGAATCGCTCGTGGCAGGTCGGACAGGTGACTGTCAGGATTTCGGGAGGTTGCGAATCGGGATTGGCCACGGGACGCATCCGCAAAATCAAGGGCGAATCGCTGTCAGACGAAATGTCGACACATTACGAATGCAGACCACTGCCACCACGAGAATTGTCTATTCCGGATGATTCTTGATCCGGTGAAGGAAGCCGTCTGCAATCGAAGGGCCGGCTACGATGCGGCAGAACTCGCACGAGTTGTGCTTCTGGGCGGGGCCGATAGGGTGCGGCTGCATCAAACCATTCAGGCTGGTCTGGTTTTTCGACGGACGGCCAGAATGTACATTGAGAGTAGCCTCTTTCGGGTGTCATCGCTATTATGCCGTGATATAAATTGCGTGCGTGTTTGCCGAGTATTCAGGAGAAGAGAACCTTTCATGGCCAAAAGAACGCGAAATCTGCGGGAACTGCGTGAGCAGGTTGAAGCTGCGGAAAAGCAGGGTAAGACATCTGCCACAGAGGTGGGCGCCGAAGTAAAGACGAAGAAAGTCAAAGACCCCAAGAAAAAGGCGGCTGCGAAGCCCAAGCGCGCGAAAGCGAAAATCATCGTCCGCAAACGGATGTTGTGGGGGGTTTTCAGCAGCAGCTTGAAGGAAGAAGGACGATTTCCCTACGCTGAACGCGAAGCCGCCGAGACTCGCGCCGGCGATCTGGCCGCTAAACATAAGCGCACCTATTTCGTGCAGTCGATTAAAGAGCCGCTCCCCGACAAGGTTCCAGAGGCCTCGTAGCACTGCCATTCGAGGCGGTCGCTGCGGCAGTTGCTCGGAAACCGTGATCATTTTGAATCCAGCCGCTTCGTCGCGGCCATAAGGTTCGAGCTGCGCCTGGGTAGCCTGCGGGTTGGGCTGGAAGTGTAGATTCTGGCTTTTGGCCTTAAATCTGGTTTCGGCCGTACAGACTGGTCGAAATCGATCGACCCCGGCGTGAAACAGTCGCAAAGGCAACCCGGCGAGTCGTCACCCCTCTTTAAAACGAGCGGAACCGCGGATTTCACGGTTCGTCGCCGTAAAAAGACGAAGCCCGGATTCATGCTGAAACCGGGCTTCGTCCCAAGGGTGCGGGCTCCCCGCTGGCAGCCCGCTAAGGAAGGAATCTGTTGTCAGGCGGCACACACTGCCAACCGCTCGACAAGCTGAATCTTCAAGAACCGCATCCCCCGCGCGTCATAGAAGTAAATCGTGTTATGGTCGGCCACCCAGATGGCTTCGAGACGGACGTTACGCGGGCCCCGCAGGCAGAAATGCAGGCCGCAGTCCCGACCACTGCGGATCAGCGACGTTTCACTCAAGCCGAACTGGTCTGCCAGAATATTTTCCCGCTCACAAAGCGTCTGATGAACAAAAGCTCGCAATTCATCCAAGGTGTGGATCGAGTCGCCACTCAAAATCATGGTGCAAAGGATCCTGTTGCCGTTCTTCAAAAGAGGTAAATCGCGTTGAGTTTTCCGGGCCGGCCGTTCGTTCGCCGAGAATGGTATCGACCATTTCAGGGACCCGATTCGCACGTCATGATGAGTGATGATTCGACCGGCAATGTGCGAGTCAACGGAGCATCCGGAGCAAACAGAATTTCGCGTTTCGGATTTCGGCTCAAGGCGATCAACCGGGCTGAGCGTGTGAAGCTCGCCGGCAAACAATTGGATGAATCTGAGGGTGCCTGACCTTGCAAGGCCCCCGGGCGCGCGCCGGTGCAAGTCCGATCTCCGACACACATGACTCCCGCGAGCCGGGCAGAAAACAACCCCGCAGCCGGCACGACCGGCGCGCGACGGTCGAGTCAGTCGGGTTGTGCGGATTTTATGGGATCCTTCCAGCGCGCTTTTTTTTGACCCGTCAAAAAACGTGGTTTATAGTCAACATGGTGGCCGCGATGATGCCGGAATGAAACGTTTGCCGGCCGCCAGAACTTTCCCGGAAGAGTACCCCGACTTGGGACCCGCCGGGACGAAGCCCACCCGAAATCGCAGCAGGTTTGAAGCACAGCAACTGGAACGCTCTGCAACCGGGAATCACAGCAACTCTGACTCGTAGTCCGACGCTTGGCTTAGCCGTCGGGAAAAGAGAACCATCATGCGGCTGCGTCCTTACCTGCGGAATGCCCTTCTCGTGGCCGTCATGGGGTTATGTGTCGCGCTGAGTCCCGGGTTTGCCGGGTCGGCGGCGAACACTTCGGTCATCGAAAGCCTCAGCCAGGCGGTCAATTCGGGCGTCGAACTTGAACTTTCGCGAAAGTGGCTCGATGCCTGGCAGCACTACGAAAAAGCGGTTAAGCGATGGCCCGATAGCAAAGATCTCGAATACGGCCTGCGGCGCTCGAAAATTCAATACTCCATCGAACGCCGCTACACGGATGGCACATTTCACAAAACGCTGATGACGCTTTCGCGGCAAGACGCGCAGGCCCTGTTTGACGATGTGTTGACGATGATTCAGCGGCATTACGTCGAGAACGTTACCGCGACATCATATGTCGCTCACGGGACAGAGAGTCTGTACCTGGGGTTGACGAACGAGAAGTTTCTTAAAACCAACGTCCCAGCCCGTTTGCGGGGCAATGTCGAAAAACTGCGCGAGATTCTGCGCGATGAATTCTGGAACAAACCGGTGGCAAACCGCGAACAGGCACATAGCGTCCTGGCTCGAATCTGCGAACTCGGCGCCGAAAAGTTGTCGCTGGCCCCGACGCCAATCCTTCTCGAATATGTTTTCGGCGGCTGCAATTCCCTCGATGATTACAGCAGTTTTCTAACCCCGGGACGCTACACCGATCTGCACGCCGGTATTGAGGGCGAATTCGTCGGCTTGGGGGTTGAGATTAAAGGCGAAGCGGGCCAGGGCCTTCTCCTGGTGCGGGTGCTGCCCGAAAGCCCTGCTGCGGAGGGAAAGTTGCTGGCAGGTGAACATATTGTCGCTATCGACGGCACCGACGTACGCGAGCTGACAACCGACGCGGCCGCCGGCATGCTGCAAGGACTCGAAGGCACACGTGTCATCGTCGATGTGCAGCGCGGTTCGGGCAGCACGCCCCGGCGGATTTCCTTGACGCGGCGTGCCGTCACCGTCAAAAGCATTCCCGTCGCCAAGATCATCGACCGCGATAACGGCGTGGGATACATCCAGATGAACAGTTTCCAGAAGTCGACGGTTCAGGAGTTTGATGCGGCCCTTCAGAAACTCCGCCAGGAGGGAATGCGGGCTCTGGTGTGGGATCTACGTGGAAATCCCGGGGGACTTCTGACAACGGCGGTGGAAGTGCTCGACCGTTTCATTACCGATGGTGTCCTCGTTTCGGGACGTGGCAGGGATCCTGGCCGGAACTTCAGCTATTCTGCAAACCGTCCTGCAAAATGGAATCTGCCGTTGGTTCTGCTGATCGACGGCGACAGCGCCAGCGCCAGCGAAATCGTGGCCGGGGCCGTCAAGGACCATCGCCGGGGGGTTATTGTGGGCCGCAAATCGTACGGCAAATGGTCGGTGCAGGAAATCCACCCCATGCGCGGGAAATGTGCCCTGAAGCTGACAACTCAGAAATTCTACTCGCCGCACGGCCACACGCTCGGAAAGATCGGCCTGCGGCCCGATATCGAGGTTGCTGAACCTGAAAAGTCGCACGATCATCTGCACTCGGACGGTGAAGTCGATGTCGCCAGTGACGGCGACGTGCGCAAAGCGCTCGAAGTACTGCAAAAGCGAATGGCGGCGCGATGAATGCCGGCGGCGACTGGTTGAAGCACGGCGAGGGACATCGCCCGCAAATCAGTTGGGAACTCTCGACAGAGGCACCGCTGGTAGCACTGCAACTGGCCCGCGAAACGGGTGATATTCTCGCCGCTGACGCTATTGGCGGCCTATACCACATCGATCGGGCCGGAAAAATCGCCAACATCACGCGCGGCCCTTCTCCGATCCGGGCTGTCGCCTGGAGCGATACCGGGTCGGTCGGCATCGCTCTGGTGGGCGACGAAAAGCTATACTGGTTTAACCAGCGGTTGCTGTTTCAGGGCTGGATCGAACACGCCGAGCCCATTCTCGCACTGGCCGTTGAAGCCCACGGAAACTATGCCGCCGCGAGTCTGTCGAGCGCCACGACAGTCATCTATGACGCACACAGAAAGAGCGTTGGCCGCTTCAGTTCATCACTACCCCTGGTAGCACTCGAATTTGTCGTCGGTCGCCCGGCCTTGGTGGGCGTCGCCGAATACGGCATGTTGTGCGAACACGCATTTACCGGTCAAGAGGAATGGCGACAGCAGTTGTGGTCGAACGTTGGAGACATGACACTTTCTGGCGATGGCCGCACGATTCTGCTGGCATGTTATTCGCGCGGCATACAGTGCCACGACGACCGCGGGCGGCAGGTGGGGTCGTATCAGATCGGCGGAACAGTGTCGCGCGTCTCCACCAGCTTTCGCCCCGGTCGAATCGCAGCGGCGACAATCGAACGGCATTTTTACTACCTGGATGCAGACGGACAGGTTGAGTTTCAGGCCGCGCTTCCTGATGACGCCTGCCGCATTATCTGCGATCCATTGGGACAGGGAGTCGTCGTGGGACTGGCAACCGGGCGGATCATGCGGCTGGATTGGGGGACAAGGGGGTAGGCGCGCGTGTACCGCAGGTCGTATAATCTGCTGCATCTGTTCATGTCCTGGCAGGCCTCATCTGGAACCCGATTGAGTTTCAAGGCCGTGACGTTCTTTCAAGGTGCTCAATGGCTTCACCCACCGGCTCAAACGATCCGTTGAAGCCGTCGGATGCGCCTCCTGCGGCAGAGGCTCGGCCAGAAAAAAAGATCGGCAAGTACGAGATTCAGAAGAAGATCGGCGCCGGAGGAATGGGCGCGGTCTATCTGGCCCTCGATCCCATGCTGAATCGTGTCTGTGCGCTGAAAGTCTTGCCGAAGGATAAGGCGAGGAATCCCACTCTTGTGCGGCGATTCAAGGCCGAAGCTCAGGCGGCCGCGAATCTCAGGCACGAAAACATCGTCACCATCTATGAAGCGGGCGAAGCCGACGGGTTTTTGTACATCGCCCTGGAATATGTTGAGGGAACCGACATCGCCCGTCTGGTGGATCAGCGCGGGGTGATTCCGCAGAAGCGCTCGATTGAGATCGTGCGACAAGTCGCGCAAGCTCTCGATCACGCCAGCCAGAAGGGAATCGTTCACCGCGACATTAAGCCGGGAAATCTGCTGGTTCGCCGTGATGGAATGGTAAAGCTTGCCGATCTCGGTCTGGCTCGCAGTCTCGACGAAAGTGTCGACACGTCGATCACGCGCGCGGGGACGACCGTCGGCACGGTCGATTACATGTCTCCTGAACAGGCGCGAGACAGCAAGGCCGCCGACGTCCGCAGCGACATCTACTCGCTGGGATGCACATGGTATTACATGCTGACAGGGCGGCCACCGTTTCCGGATGGCAGCCTGACAAACAAACTGCGTGCTCATGCCGAAACTGCAATCCCCGACCCGCGCGGGGAAAACCCGGCGGTCAGCGAGGCGGTCTGCGGGGTGCTCCGCCGCATGACGGAAAAAAAGCCAGGCAAGCGCTACCAGACACCCGGCGAACTGCTGGCCGATCTCGAAGCCGTCAGCCTGAATAACGACATCGTCTCAGACACGATTCTTTCCGAGTTATCCGAAGAAACCAACGGAGCGTCAACCGCCAGCTACCGCAAGCCGAAATCGAAAAACGCCGTTGCAGACGCCGAAGACGACTCAATGAACCCCCCGGCCATTCGGGCGGCGCGTGCCGCGCCTGCGGTAGATGCAGCGGCCCCGGTGTTCAAGCCTCCTCCGGGGCGCGACAAGCCAGTCCCCGATGGTCAACGCAAGAAAAAAAACAACGCGGCGTTATTCTACGGACTGATCGGGCTGTTGCTCGTAGGGGTCGTCGTAGCGATCATTTCAATGGTCAAGGATATTAATGGTTCAGCTGATTCCCCTCAGGGGGACATCATGGCCAGCCCGTTTGCCAACGCCGAAGCGGCCAAGAACGCGGCGGGGCCGGCCGCCGATGGGACTAAGTCGATTACGGGGAATGCAAATTCCGCCGCACAGGTGACGGGGGCATATCAAACTCCCAAGACGACCATCACGTCAGAGAATCCTGACGACCGGGCGAACCCCGGGTTCACGGGCCAGAATGCTCCGCCTGTCGATTCTGGCCCGCGCACCACGCGAATCACCGGCGAAGGGGATAAGATCACGACAGAAACAGTGGGGGGGAGAAGCTCGGGGACTGGAGCCGACGCCGGGCCGGGACCGGGCGCCGCGTCGAATGCCGGAACCGGTGGACAGACTGGCTCAGACGTCGCGACTGGCAACTCGACCGCACCAGGGGGAGCGGGGAAGACGGGAGGCAGAACCGGGCCGGGCGCCAGTGCCGCGCCCTCTGCCGCGCGAACAAAACAAGAGACGTCGTTTATTCATGAATGGGCCCGGAAGCAAAAGCCGGTTGCCGATCTTCCGACGATACTTGTCACTCCCGGCAGTTCGGGCGAGGGCCAGTTCTCAACGCTGAACCAGGCGCTGCAACAGGTTCCGGCTGGCGGAGCCGTGATCCAGCTTCTCGGAAACGGGCCTTTTGTGCTTTTCCCCGTCAAGGTGACTGACAAATCCCGCGTCGTCATTAAACCCAAAGAAGGTTCCGCCGCCGGCAACCCGCCACTGATCGTGCTGCTCCCCCCGGAAGAGGGCTCGGTTTCAAATTTTCTGGAGTTTACGAACACAGCGCTGGAACTCCAAAATGTGCATCTGGCTCTCGATGCGACGGGGTTCAGCACCGACCCCGACGATTCCCTGATCTCGGCCATCGCCAGTGATGTGTCGCTGCAGAATTGTTCGCTGTCGGTCAAGGGCGTCTCAAACTCGCCGATGACCGCTCTAAAGCTTTCGGGAAACGCAAGCCATCGCGATGAGAAGACTGGCCGGCAAATGCGCGTTCAGATCGACAACGCGCTCATTCGCGGGAACTGTCTGACGGGCCTGCTCGTCAATTCCGAGCACCTCGAACTGACAGTGCGCAACAGTCTGATCTGGAGCGGTAGCGCTCCGGCGCTTCGCTTCGGCACGATGGCCCGCAGTGACGCCGACTCGGGCCGTACACTGCGCCTGGCGTCGACGACGGTCTGTTCGCAGGTCTGCGGTGTGCAGATGAATGGCGACGCCAGCCATCCGGTCCCAACGTCGATGGCGCTCCTCAATTCGCTCGTGGCGGCGCCGGCAGGGGGCAAATCTCCAGTTCTGCTCGACCTGCAAGACTGGAATCTGACGCAGCAGAAGGCCGCTCTCGGAAAATTCTTCACCTGGAAATCGACAGACAGTCTGTATACCGGATGGACAAATCTCATTCAGCTCGACCCCGGCGGTGTGGCGGCGGCAAAAACTCCGACCGAGTGGCAAAACGCATGGAAAGACAAAGCCCCCGGCGACAAGGATCAGTTTCAGGCCGCTCTCTGGCCCACCGCCGCCATTCCTGACATTGCTGTGGCGAATTTTGACGCGCTGATCCCTCAGAGCATTGGCAAGCAATATGTTAAAACGAGCGATGGGGGGTGGCCCGGATGTATGACCGAAACCCTGTTTGTCGTCAATCTCGAAGCCCTCGAAACGGCGCAAACCGCCGCCGTTCGCCCGGCGATTCCCCGCGGATTATTCGGTTTCACGGCCCGCGAAACGCTCACTGTCGATGCCTCGAAAGAAGACTTGGGCAAATTCCTGAAACAAAAAAAGCTGCAAACGGGCACTGAAATTGTCGTCTCTGGATCAGGAATCGTGCAAAGCAGCCCGATTGTCGTTCAGGATGTCTGGGTGCGATTGACTTTCAGACCCTCGGAAGGGGCGCCGCTGGTATTGACTCCGCGATCTGCCGAGACGAAATACGAGGGCTTCATCTCCATCGAGAATGGCGGCCTCGAGATTAACGGGGGCGTATTTACGATTCCGGCATCTGACCGACAGACACCACCAAAGTGGTTCATCCACGTCGTCGATGGCGATCTGGCAATGTGGCATTGCCGGGTTCAGGGGCCGATGGTGGGAACCACCCGCAACAAGGGGCTGTTTCATTTCCGACGCAGCAGCGGTAGACCACCGGCCCGCATGTTTGACGGGAATTACGAGGGATATGCGGCATTCGTCGATTGCTTCCTGACCAGTTCCGGAACGCTGCTCGACGCCGACATGTACCGGCGCGCGTTGTTTCTGCGCAACTGCATCGCCGTTTCGCGTGACGACATCCTCGACTTGAGCATTCGCGAACCCGACTCGCAGATCAATGGCGTGGTCGATCTGTATTATTCGACCCTTTCGGCCGTCGATCGGATCATCCATGTTGAAGGTGCCGATTTGCAAACACCGGCCGAATTGCCCCTGGCCATTTACGCCGATCGCTGCGTCTATGCCCCTCCGCTGCGGGCCGCGCAGCAAAAAGTTTCTCCCACGCTCTTTTCCTTTTCTGGTCACGTCCTCGATCAACGGCAGGTGGCGTGGTGGGAAAACCGTTGCGGGTATGCTGCCGAAATCACACAGTTTCTGCGGACCGATTCCGAATCGAGTGCGACCGGCGCACAAGATTTTGAAAAGGTGTGGGTCGACCACTGGGGACCAAGCCAGGTTTCGAACCCCCTTTCGGGATCGAAAGCGATCGTGCTCAAGGTCGACCTGCCCACCGAAGCCAAAGACCGCGCCAAGCTCGAACCGGTCGACTTCCAATTGCACCCTTCCGCCAGGGCCTCGACCTGGGACGGCAGTCAGCACCAAATTGGTGCCTATGTTGACAGCATGAAACTCGTTTCGCTCCGCGGAACCGGTTCGTCACCGGCCAAGACAAAGCCTGTCAAATCGCCGTCGGTCGCCCCCGCGACACCGGGATTCTGATCCCGAGATATCGGGAAGGCATTATCCGCTGCGACGCACGAAGACACGTTGGCGTCGTGCCTGTGCATCGTTTGCGGCTTCGCCGACTTGCCACTCCGCGAGAATGAGCGTCTGTTTACAAATTTGCAGCCTGACAGCGCTACTGCGGTGCGACGTGGCTGCCGTTCTCGCACGGCGACGGTTCGCACAGTGCCTGCTCGCACGATGTGGCGGCCTGTGTTTTTTTCGTCTCCGGGCCCGGGCCGGTAATGACAAAACCCAGGTCTTCGATCATGCGGCAATCGTCGGCAGGGGTTTGTCCTGTCGTTGTCAGGTAGTCGCTGACGAACAGCGAATTTGCGGCATACAGTCCCTGTGGTTGCAGCGAGCGCAGATGCAATTCGCGCCCCCCGGCAATTCGAATTTCACTTTCGGGGTTGGCCAGCCGGAAAAGGCATAGCACTTTCAAGCACTCGCGAGGATTGAGATCGCGGCGATTTGCCAGCGGCGTGCCGTCGATGGGATGCAGAAAGTTGACCGGAATCGATTCGACCTTCAACTGGCGCAGCATTAAGGCCAGATCGACGACGTCGTCTTGCAGTTCCCCCATTCCCACGATGCCCCCCGAACACAGTTCCATTCCCGCCTCGCGCACCGCCCGTAACGTTTCGAGGCGGTCATCAAACGTGTGCGTCGAGCAGATTTCAGGATAAAATCGCCGGCTCGTGTTGAGATTGTGGTTAACGCGATCTACTCCCGCCTCGGCTAGCCGCCGAGCCTGGTCGACAGTCAACAGCCCCAGACAGCAACACACGTTGAGCGGCAGCGTGCGCTTGATTTTTTCGACGACTTTGGCGACGTGCTCGAGTTCACGATCGGTCGGCCCGCGGCCCGCGGCGACAATGCAGAAAGTACGCGATTTGTTTTCGGCAGCAATTCGAGCACTCTCCAGAAGAGTGGCTTCGTCATTAAAGCGGTACTTCGGAATGTCGGCTGAGGAAATCTTCGACTGCGAGCAGTACCCGCAGTCTTCAGGGCACAAACCGCTCTTCGCGTTGCGAAGCGAATAAAACTGCACCTCATTGCCCCAGTACCGGAACCGCACGCGGTATGTAGCCGCCAGCAGCGCCGGCAGTTCCACATCGGGACTTCTCAAAATCGACAGTCCCTCGTCGGCCGTCAGCAACTCGCCCGCCAGCACCCGCGCAGCCAGTGAATCCCACCGAAAAACTGACACCGTCGCATCCTCAACGCTCATAGTATCCTTCCGAAATTCACAGTTTATCAATGTCAACCATCTGGGCCGTCAATCAATACCTTCAGTCATGCGGCGACATCGGCGGGCACGCGCGTCGGCCAGATTTTGACGACGAGCCCGATGTCGAGAAGATAGGCCGTCGCCCCATTCTTCAAATCGCCGCCAAGAATGAGAAAGTTGACGTCCGCCGTGTTACGAATGGCCTCCGCATCTACACCCGCAAACCCCGCTGCGAACAACATTTTCACAAGTCATGGAATGGGGCGTCAAAGCCCTGTTCAAAAATGCCGTGGCGTACAAATTTCGCTCATAAACCTTTTCCACAGCCCCGACCATCCGTTTCGTCGAAATCTCACGAGCGTTCACAGTTGCCATCTTTTTTATTGTAGCGGGCTGATTGCCCTTGAACCAGAATGGCCCGAGCGTAGAAACGCATACTTTCGGGCCACGTTGACGAAGCGTCTCACATTCTCTGGAAAAACGGCCGAATTCACGAGCCGGGCCTGATCAAATCCGCGTGTTTTTCGCGGATCTGACACGCTTTGGGAATCGCGTGTGACTGAATATACGGCTGGTTGGGATTGTGGCGCGCGTAATCCTGATGATAGTCCTCGGCGGGATGAAACATCCCCAGCGGCTCGAGCGTCGTGACGATGGGACGCGAAAAGGCGCCGCCGGCGGTCATCTGGTTGATCTTGGCTTCGGCCGCGCGGCGTTCGTCGTCACTGGTATAAAAAATGGCCGAGCGGTATTGCGTCCCTAGATCGCCCCCTTGGCGATTGAGTTGCGTCGGGTCATGGGCGTCGAAGAAGACATCAAGCAGCCGGTCGTAACCGATCTGTCGTGGATCATAAGTAATACGAATGGCCTCGGCATGTCCGGTATCGCCATCGCAGACTCGCCGATAATTCGCCGTATCCGCCGCGCCTCCGGTGTACCCGCTTTGCACATCGAGCACCCCTGCGATCTGCTCAAACGCGGCCTCGGTACACCAGAAACATCCGCCGGCGACCACGGCGGTCGCGGTTGGCAGCGGTTGAACGCTTTGGGATGAACTCGTGCCGACCTCAGGTGTGTGTTCGGCTGCCGGATCGGCCAGCGATGCAAGATTGTCGCCAGGTGTGAACGCCAGTGACTCCGAATTCAGGCAGAACCGCAGCCCGGTCGGCCGCGGTCCGTCGTCGAAAAGGTGACCCAAATGACCGTCACAGCGGGCGCAAACGATCTCAACGCGCTGCATCCCGTGGCTCTGGTCGGCGAGCATCGCGACGTTTTCTTTGGCGATCGGCTGATAAAAACTGGGCCAACCGGTTCCCGAATTGAATTTCGCGCCGGACGAGAACAAGGGAAGCTTACAGCCAATGCAGTGATAGACGCCATCCTGCTTATTGTCGAGCAACGTCCCGCAAAAAGCAGGCTCGGTCCCCTTGCTGCGAGAGACCTGGTACTGTGCCGGCGTCAGGCGCCGCCGCCATTCCATGTCACTCAACTCAAGCCTGGGCGACTCAACCGGACCGACGAGTTTTCCCCGCTGATCGAAAACGCAGATGCGAACCATGCGAGATCCTTTATGAATGGAGCCAGACCGCGAATTGAACGCTCGCGACAGCTGCGAAAAGGCCAACTCTCTCGGCCTCTGCTGATTTGCAAATTCAATTTCACAAACACCTCAAACTGATCAATGACCTCAAGTATACCGTGGCCACGAATTCCGCGGAATTCTGGGCATCAAATCGCCGGCATTTGGAAAACGTTTCCGCCGGTCGCACGTGTCGTTCGCGCATGGCGATCGCGGTACAAGTGAATGTTTTTGTTGCAGCTTGCTGTTGAACCGTCGGCAACTGGTCAAGACAGGCATCGTGTGAGCAGACCAAGTTCGCGTTCATCCCTGGTCGCAGTAGAGTGGCTTTATCGCAACAGGAAGCACAACCGCGTCAGGCGATCGCTATTATTTCAGCTTCTCTGGCCACGCCAGATGGCCGATGGCTTCAAACATCAGCAGCACCAGCCAGGCCTTCGACGCGAATTTGACGTTCGAGCGGCGCAGCGCGAGAACTTCGTCGTAGTCCAAAACCAGAATCTCAATTTCCT
>JAYTRB010000475.1:0-8433 GCA_043746425.1 Planctomycetia bacterium | reverse complement strand
TGCTGGTTCAGTTTCCTTTTACATTGCTGGCGATCACCCTAGGGGGAGTGACGCTGGGCCAGGTCGTTGCCGCCTATTGCTCGCTGACGGCGTACATGGTGCTGCTGGCCAATGTGGGACTATTCAGCTCGGTGGTCTGTCGGCGCGGCGGCAGCGCTTCACTTCTGACGCTGCTGTTTTTGAGTGTGTACCTGGCGTCCCACGTCATGATCGAGACGATCAGACTGGGATTGTCTAACGGAGGGCTGATTGCGGGAAAGGGCGCTATCGCCGAGGAACTCAAACAGGTCGCTAAGTGGTGCCGGTCGGCGTCGGTGCTCGACCGTATTAGCGACATCATGTTGACTGGGTTTTCTGAAACGCCCCTCGGCTTTCAGGTGAACGTTTCTTTCGCCGGAGCGCTGCTGTTCTTCGGCGTCGCGTGGGGAGGTTTTCATCGCTTCACACGCGAGCCGCGGTCGGGCGGGCGGCGACAGATTGATCCGCTTGAGCGGCTCATTCGATTCGGACAGAGCCATCGATCGCGCCCGGGAAGGAACGCTCTGGCCTGGAAGGAATTTCACTTCGCGGCCGGGGGCATTCCGGTTCAAGTCGTCAAGTTTCTGCTCTACGGACTGACCTTTGCGGTCGTTTTTTTGGCTGCTGAACGCTACTTCGACTTTCCCTTCGCCGATGCGGGCATGTTTGTCGCTATGTTCATGTTGTTGATGCTCGTCGTCGAATCTGGATTGTATGCGGCCGTCATCTTTCACGATGAGTGGCGAGGACGGACATTGCCCTTGCTGGCGATGCTTCCGTTGCGGCCGAGCACGGTCATCTATTCTAAAATCGCCGGTTGCCTCCCGGCCCTCCTTCCGGCCATGTTCTGGCTATTGGCCGGCTGCGTGATCTGGCCCGACGGTTTCCGCGAGATTTTTCAGTGCCTCTATCTGCCCAGCCGCTGGTTGTATGGGCTGATATGGCTTTTGTTTCTGACATTGACTGCATTTTTCTCGCTGGTCGTTCGGTGGGGCGCGCTTCCGCTGGCAATTTCGGTGATGGCGTTCGGGGCATCTGTCGCCAGCTGCTGTGGTTCGCCCTTGCTGGCCGTAATCTCAATTTCCAACAGTGGTGAGTACGGCGCCGAGCTGGGTTTCCTGCTGGTCGACATCGTGGTCGCCGTGCTCGTGGGTCTCTTGCAGAGCGACATTCGCCGCCGGCTTGAGATCGCCTCTTCGCAATGATTGCCGACGATGGCGAATTCCGCAGTGCATTTTCGAGAAGTCGCTTGCGGGTCGAACGGCGTAAAATGCGCTCGGGCCGATTTCACTAACAGTGGTGTGGTGCTAAGATACCGACATGATTGCCGTTGACGTTCGCCAACTCAAAAAGACGTATCGCGTTTTTCGAAAACGCGAGGGAGTTCTGGCATCGATTCAGGGATTATTCCATCGCGAATACCACGCGGTGCATGCGGTCGCCGGGGTGAGCTTTCAGATCAATCAGGGAGAAATGGTCGCCTTTCTGGGGCCCAATGGCGCCGGTAAAACCACGACGCTGAAGCTGTTGTCCGGATTGATCTATCCTACGGCAGGCGAAGCGACCGTGCTGGGGCATATTCCCTGGAAGCGGGAAATTGCCTATCGCCGCCGCTTTGCCCTGGTAATGGGCCAGAAAAACCAGCTCTGGTGGGATCTGCCGGCCCAGGAATCGTTTCGATTGCACAAGGAAATCTACCGAATCGACCCAGGCGACTTCGACCGCCGGCTCGACGAGTTAACCACCCTGCTCGAAGTGAAGAAGCTGGTCAGTCAGCCGGTGCGCGAATTGTCGCTGGGTGAGCGAATGCGGATGGAGCTCATCGCTGCTCTTTTGCATCGTCCCGATCTGCTGCTGCTCGACGAACCGACGATCGGTCTCGACGTCGTCTCGCAGCGAAAAGTACAGGATTTTCTGAAGTCTTATCAGGCCGAGCAGAAGCTGACGGTGCTGCTGACCAGCCACTACATGAAAGACGTGCAGGCTCTTTGCCAGCGGGCGATCATCATCAACGAAGGGGAAATCAAGCACGACGGCCCCTTAGCGCAGATCGTCGACAAATTCAGCACCTATAAGGTGATCGAACTGCTATTCGCTGGCGAAACGCGCCCCGTGGGGCTTGAACGCTTTGGCGAAGTATTTGACGACAATTTTCCGCGGGCAAAAATCAAAGTTCCACGCCACCAGGTTCCGGAAATCCTTTCGGCGCTCTTGTCGCAATTTGCACTGGAAGACGTTGGCGTTCACGATCGCCCGCTCGAGGAAGCCATCGCCGAAATGTTTACGACCACCAAAAACCCGTCAGCCGAGCCAATCGCGGCAGTCGGGGCCGCACGTTAGGCGGCCAGAGGCGTGTCTGGGCCTGCCGTCTGGTTTTCTTCTTTAGGTTACATGATGCGTGCCAACTGGTTCATTTTGCGAACGTGCATCAGCGAGCGGCTGACGTACCGGGGCGATTTTGCGTTTGCGACGCTCGTCCGGTTTCTGCCGATCGTCACCCAGGTCTTCTTGTGGACAGCAGTTTACGCCGGCAACACCACGCGGGAAATGAACGGCTACACACTGCATAACATGGTGGCGTATTCACTGCTGGTCATGGTTGGTCGAGCTTTTTCCAGCATGCCGGGGCTCGCGAACGGAATCGCCCGCGACGTGCGCGACGGGACAATCAAGAAATATCTGACCCAGCCCGTTGACATGCTGGCCTATTTATTCTGGGCCCGAGTGGCGCACAAGTTGGTTTACTATTTTGTGGCGACCGTGCCGTTTGCTCTGGTGTTCTATCTTTGCCGAAGTTTCTTCGACGAGATTCCCGACCTGCAAACGGTCGCCGCGTTTGTGTTGTCGCTGGTGATCGCGTTTTTGATGGGCTTTCTGATGGAGACGCTGATCGGGCTGATTTCCTTCTGGTTTCTGGAAGTCAGCTCGCTGATCTTCATCTTTATGATGATCAATTATTTTCTATCGGGGCACATGCTGCCTCTCGACTGGTTGCCCAGCTTGTTCAAAACCTGGCCTGCCGCACAGGAATTCGTCAGTCGCGGAATGATGTTTCTGCCGTTTCCGTACCTGGCATACTTCCCCGCTTCAGTGATGCTGGGAAAGCACGGCGGACAAGATCAGTGGATGTATCTGGGCGTCGGGGGAATGTGGGTCGTGCTGCTGTTCGTCGCCAACCGCTTGATCTTTGCCTTGGGAGTGCGACGCTACAGCGCCTTCGGTGGATAGTTGACTCTCTCGTTGATTTTTCATAAAGTGTCTTACCATAACAGGTTGTTACTTTGCGATAAGGCTGTTTCTGACACATTCGGGCCGTCAATCAACAACTGCGGTCAATCAACAACTGCGGTCAATCAACCAGTGCGGTCAATCAACCAGTGCGGTCAATTAACCAGTGCGGTCAATCAAAAAGTGTAAGAGGAGTTTGTAAGCGACAATGAGCGACAAGAAGTCGAATGGCGACGAGCAGGGCGCCGGCAGCGTCCACGGTTCTGGCGGCAGCCAGAGTTCGGGAGGCAGTCAGGGGGGCGGTGGTGCTCAGGGTTCAGGCGGTGCTCAGGGAACTGAAGCGGTTACCGCTCGCGCGCGGCAATGGCCCACCTTGCGGCAGTTCGCTGTCTTCCTCGAAAACCGTGTGGGGCGATTGCACGATCTGCTGCGGCGTTTTGAAGGTCACGAAATCCGGGTGGTCGCACTGAGCATCGCTAATTCCGTCGATTGTGCCTTCGTCCGCATCATGGTGAACGACGCCGACCGCGGACGCGAAATCCTCAAACTCTCAAATTTTCCGTTTGCTGAGATCGATCTGATCGGCGTCGAACTTCCCGACGGACAGCAGCCTTTCGTGCAGATTTGCCTGGCGCTTTTACAGGCGGAATTGAACGTGCATTATACGTATCCGCTGCTCTACCATCGGTCGGGGCGCGGCGCAATTGCGTTATACGTCGATGACATCGACTTGGCGCTCAAGACGCTCGAAGAAAAGGGGCTGAACATCGTCACTGAAAGCGATTTGCTGATGGACGACGATATGTTTTGAGCGCCCCGGCGTCTCATCGAAGTGCCGCCTCCGAGGTGCCACAAACGATCTACTGCAAATCGATGACAGGTTATGACTGGTGCTCGTCGGCGATGAACCGATGCGAAATGCGCCCAGCGGGCCAAGGGCCGCTATTTCCTCATATTCCCCATAGTGCCACTCAAGCAGCCGCAGCCAGTCGGTCCTGTCCCGACACCAGATGACGGTTCCGATGAGGCGGCTGCGCTCCTTCGCCGTCGCTTAACATTTCGAGCGATTTAACGGCCTTACCGCCCGGTGGAATTCTCGACCCCGTAAAGTTTTTGCCGGGTGTGGCTCAGATCAACGGGCCTGCTCCAGTCCTACGACCGTTACAACCGATAAAGTCGATATGACCTGTACGGTTTGACACAGTGAGCGTACGCACGGGCTTCCCGAGAAGCTTGGTCCGACCGCCGCTGCCAACCGGTTGTTCTGGAAGCGAGTGACGGAATACAGTGTGCAACCCCTTGCGGCCAAAGCAGAAGCGGCCTCCGTTGGGGTGCGGTCTTCTGCTGATGCTGGCGTTCTGCGGGTGCGTTTCGACAAAGTCGACGCCCCCGGTCGCCCTGGCTGCGCCCATGCCCAAATCCGAAGACCAGCTTCCAGCCAGTCTGGCAGAAAAGCGGGCGGGCTCCCAGCGATCTTCGGAAATTCCCGAAGAAAACCCGTCACTTCCGACGGCCGGTCCCCGCTCACAACGGGCTGCCACCAAGGCGGCCAGGCGCGATGACGACAAATCAAATGAAAACTCCGTTCCGGGCGCCGAACCAAAATTGGGCCGGCATTCTGGTGGCATTCGATTGGCGAGTGCGGCGGAACCGATCGACAATGTGGACGACGGGGCTCAAGAGAGCGGCAAGCGATTGAAAGAGCGGTTGCAGATCCCGCAAGCGCTGCCCGGCGCCGATGCGCCCTCGATTTCGATTCCGCCATCGGATGATGAGAATCCAGAATTCCGCAGCACGGCGATCGACGCGCTCTTTCCGCCACAGGCGAAATTAACTTCTGACGTGCAGCCCGCAACCCTGCCGGGGGGTGAATTCCTTACGCTCGAAGAGCTCGAACGCCAGGCGCTCGCGAACAATCCCATCGTCACACAGGCCGAGGGCGATGTCCAGGCCGCCTATGGCGCCGCGATTCAGGCTGGAGTTCATCCGAACCCGACACTGGGTTATGAAGCTGATACCGTCGGGTCGGCCGGTACGCGCAATTATCAGGGCGTCTTCGTCGTGCAGACAATAAAAACAGCAGGCAAACTTGATCTGGCTCGTGCCTCGGCCAACGTCGATCTGATGAATGCACAGCTCGAACTCCGCAAGACGAAGATTGATCTGTCGAAGCGGGTTCGAAATGGATTCTACGCCGTCCTGGTGGCTCGCGAAAACCTGCGGATCAGCGAGGCCGTGGCGCGCTTTACCAACGAGGTTTTCCGGGTGCATGTAGATCAACTCAAGGGGGGCCAACCGGCGGCGTACGAACCCATGCAGTTGCGAACATTATCAATCGCTGCCAGATCGGCATTTCAACAGGCCCGCAACCGATACATTTCGGCCTGGAAGCAACTGGCCGCCACCGTTGGGACTCCAGAGATGCCTCCCACCGAGCTCGAAGGCCGCGGCGATGCGCGCCGTCCGCCGATCGACTATGAGGCAGCGCTCGAATTGATGCTCGGGCAGCACACCGACATTCTGGCAGCCCGCAACCTCGAATATCAGGGACAATTGAACGTCCGCCGGGCCGAAGTGACGCCCATTCCTGATATCAACGTCTATACGACGGTGCAGCGAGACTTTACCGTCCCAACGCTGGGGCGCACGACCTACAATATGCAGATCGGTGTACCGCTGCCTATTTTCGATCGCAACCAGGGCAACATCGTCAGATCTCGCGGCGAACTGCAGCGCGCCTCGCGGCAATTCAATCGCGTGCGTCTCGACCTGACGGCGCTACTGGCCGATGCCTTCGAGCGCTACGAAAACAACCGCATTCAACTCGAATACTACCGAAATCAGATTCTACCCGATCAAGCCCGAGTCTATCGCGGCGTTTACGAGCGACATCAGCAGGAGCCCGAGGTACTGGGGTTTACTGACGTCGTTTTTGCGCAACAGAATCTGCTGAATGCCATCACCATTTACATCGCCACCATGACCGATCGCTGGATCGCATACGCCGACATCGCCGCGCTGCTGCAGGTCGACAATCTCAACGAGATTCCCACCGCGCCCGACGTGGCTGCTTCGGAGCAGCGCAGATAGCTCGCGCTCAAGAAGAGTGTGTCCAGCAAGCCAGAGAACGGGGACGTCGTGGCTTGCTTTGGAAACCCACCCGATCATTCATCGCCTGCGGGCCGAATTGAATGTCGGGTGCGAAGACACAACTTTATCTTCTGCGGCACCGCAACTTCCGCAAGGAAAACATCGACATTGGGCACACGTCGTAAGAAGCGCACCCCGCAGGACTCGAACCTGCAACCTTCGGTTCCGTAGACCGATGCTCTATCCATTGAGCTAGGGGTGCTCGTGAGACAGAGAGTTTAGCAGAAATTCTGTCGGGAGCAAGGCGCGAAAGTGTGAACCCGATCAGTCAATGTAAATGAACTCGTTGGCGTTCATCAGCGCGTGACAGAAATCGGTAATTGCCGCGGCCAGTGCGGGATCCAGGAATTTCGGCATGCCACGCGGCAGAAGCAGCGGACGGCCGGGCTGGCCTTCTGATTCGATGAGCGATTGCTGGCGCGTAATAAAACGTTCTGCCGCAGCAGACTCTTCGTCGGTCGCCTCGCGGCCGAACGCCAGGCGATGTGCCGCCGCAATCAGCGGCCGTAGCTCGACATGCGGCGTGTCGCGCAGCAATCGGCCGGCAAAGGCTTGTGCATAACTTAAGACCAGGTCGCTGTTGAGCAGCATAAGTGCTTGGGGCGCGACGGTGGTTTGCGTTCGGCAGGCGCAACTCTCGTGCATGTCGGGGAGGTCGAATGTCTCGAGTAGCGGATACGGCAAGTTGCGCTTCGCATGAACGTAAACTGACCGGCGCAGGCGGTCAGCAGCGTTCGGTGAAACCTTCCACGCTTCGCGTTTGCTGAAATCGGGTGGCAATTCGGGATACACGCTGGGGCCGTAAACCGTCGTGTCGAGCAGGCCGGCCACAGTCAACAGCGAGTCGCGAATGCTCTCGGCCGTCAGCCGCTGCCGGTTGAAATGCCAGTAGAGTTTATTACCAGGATCGACCTCCTCGCCGTGAGATCGGCTTTCTGGTGAATCCGACCGGTCGGTCGCCTGTCGGTAAGCTGTGGAAGTGAGAATGAGGCGGTGGAGAGTCTTGAGGCTCCATCCCGGTTGAGCGCCAATGTCAGCCTGCCTTTGCAGCGTAGGAGCGACGAATTCGGTGGCGAGCCAGTCAAGCAGTTCAGGATGCGAAGGGGGTGCGGTCTGCGTGCCGAAATCATTGGCATTGGCGACGAGGCCTCGCCCGAAGTGTCTCTGCCAGATTCGATTGACAATGACCCGCGAAGAGAGAGGATTGGTGGCTGGGTCAGTCAGCCAGCGCGCGAGGGCCGAGCGTCGCCCTGAAGTATGCGCGTGGGGTGGCACAATCGCCGCATCAGTGCCGTTGGCCTTGTCAAGCACCGCCAGAAATCCGGGCGAGACTTCCTCCAGTGGTTTGTCGTACGTGCCCGCCGCCAGCCGGTGTGTCGCCGGAGGACTGGCCGTCAATTCTTCGACGATCATCCCCATGACTTCCGACGGTGGCTGTGGTTTTTTTTGATCCCACTCGGCAAGCTGGCGGCGCAACTCAACCCGCTGCAACTTCTGTTCATCCGAGAGAAAACTGGTGACAGCTTCGTCTTTGATTTCCATCTGGCGCTCAGACCAATAAGCGAGTTGCCGTTGATATGCCGTGCGATTTGGGGGGTCGGCATCGATGGCTTCGAGTACAACAGCAGGAAATTTCATGCGCCGGTCGCCAGCCGCCTTGACGCGGGCGGCAGATTCAAGCAGGTGCATTTGGTCGCGCACCGCGGCCGTCTGTTCGCGCCAACTGGCAAGCTGCCGATTGTAGGCGGCCAATTCACTGGGGCTGCCAACGGGGGCCCGGTCGGCGCGAAGGATTCCCGAAAAGAACGCCTGCAGTCGATAGAAATCCTTCTGCGGAAGCGGGTCGAATTTGTGATCGTGGCACTGAGCGCAGCCGATTGAAAGACCGAGGAAAACCGAACCGACGTTGGCAGTCAGGTCGTTGAGCGAGTCTTGCCGGGCAAGAAGAATGTTCGATGCATTGCTCTCATCAGGCCACATTAGCGTGTAGCCGGTTCCGAGTACGGCCTGTGGATTATCGGGAAAAAGCTCATCGCC
>JAYTRB010000474.1:0-1769 GCA_043746425.1 Planctomycetia bacterium | reverse complement strand
GCCCGATCGGACGAATCGCTCACGCTACCGGTCACTCACGGCGGGCAATCACCGCTCTCGGCACCGGCGGTCAGCGCGACCGCTGCGCCGGTTCGAGTTGATCGACCGCACACCCCCGCGGCCGCGCCTGCCGCGCTCGAAAGCAGTCGACTCCCGCTCCCTGTGCAAGCGGTTTGGAGTGAAGGCGCGGGACAGATTCTGGCCCCGGTCGAACCCAGACAGATCGAATCGAGACCGAGCGCGGAGGAAGAAGCCTCAATCTCACAAAAGGCCGAAACCTGGTCCTGGCCATCCATCGTCCAAAAACTGCTCACTTGTTCGGCCAGTGCCGAAATCCGCAAACTCGCTGCGCGGCTGAAACATCTGGCGTCCGAGCGCAGTCTGGTGTGCCTGGCATTGACGGGGCCGGGTCGGGCTTCCGGAAGAACATCGCTGGTGCTGACGCTGGCGCATGCGATGACCGACATGCCCGCCACGCGTGTGGCAATCGTCGACGCCGACTTTGGACATCCTGAGATGGCACAGAGCCTTTCCTTGCAGTCCCGCGCCGGACTGTGGGATGTTGCCTGCGAATCCAAAGGGGCCGTTGCCGCCATTACGACGCTTATTCCCGAAAGACTGTCGATTGTGCCGCTCGTCGAACCCGTTTCATTCACATCGATCGATCGCAAGAAGATCGGAGCGATGCAAAAGTTTTTGCGCTCGTTGCGTCGCGAATACGACGTCGTGCTGGTCGACGCTGGCCCTTGGGAGTCTCTCGTTCCCCCGCTCGTATTTGAATGCCGTGCCATCGATGCATTTCTGTCAGTCTGTCGCAGGGGCGGTGACGCAGAAGAACGAAATAACGAGCAGCTCGGCGAAGACGCCTATCAGCAGCCAGGAGTCGAATGGCTCGGGAGAATCGAGACTTTCACTCCCGCATCGCTGTTGCAATCCCATTCCATCGAATCGTAAGACAACCGCGAGAAAACCATGTACGAGCGCTTCTGGCAGCTTGACCGCAATCCGTTCGACGACGATGCCGATCTGCGCGGATTCTTCAGGAGCGAAACCCATCAGGCGACGCTGCTCAAGCTGCGGTATCTGATAGAGAACGGGAAGGGTGCCGGACTGCTCGCCGGCGGTACGGGCTTTGGCAAGAGCTACCTGATTCAGGTGCTCACTCAGCAGCTGGCCGAGTCCCATGGGCCGTTCATCCATCTCGTCTTTCCGCAAATGTCGGCGGCCGAACTGTTGTCATATCTGGCGGTCGAGTTGGGGGCCGACACTCAGGCGATTGGCGGTGAAACCGGCGGGCTCGACCGCACTGTTCACGAGATCGACCGGTTGCTTCAGAAATACAGCGCAGAAAACCGACACCCGGTGATTGTCGTTGACGAAGCGCATTTAATCGAAGAATTTCAGGTGTTTCAGGCATTGCGACTGCTGCTCAATTTCCAGCAACAGAAGAAATGCCGGTTCTCTCTCATTTTCGTCGGTCAACGGGAATTGCTGAACACTGTCCGCCGGCTGGGACAGCTCGAAGAGCGGCTATCAGTCAAATGCCTGTTGCGACCTCTTTCGCTGGATGAAACGATCGCCTATGTCTCGCACCGGCTGGAAGCGGCCGGCGCTTCGCGCCCGATTTTCGAACCTGCTGCCATGCAGCCTTTATACGAGCTTTCGGGAGGCGTCCCGCGGCGAATCAACCGCCTGTGCGATCTGGCCCTTCTCGTCGGATTCGCCGACGAATCGCCAACAATCTCGGCCGAGCAGGTCGAAGCCGTTGC
>JAYTRB010000473.1:0-10180 GCA_043746425.1 Planctomycetia bacterium | reverse complement strand
TCGGCCTCTTTAAGTCGTTTGGCAAGATCTTCGACCGCCTTGCCATAGAGGGCCGCCTGCTTTTTGGAGAGGCTGCACTCGGTGCGCATCTCTGTTTTTTCGGGAAGATCAGGGACAATATCGGGATCGGTCTTGAGTCGCCTCAGAATGTAGGGCCGAACGAGCCGGCGCAGGGCGCCGAAGGCCTCTGCATCCTGCCGATCGTTCAAGCGCTTCACGAACTGCTTGAACTGAGCGGCAGTTCCCAACAGGCCCGGGCAACAGAAATCGAAGAGCGACCACAAATCGCCCAGATGGTTCTCGACGGGAGTTCCTGTGAGAACGATTCGCCCGGCGGCAGGCAGTTTCTTGACCGAACGCGACTGGGTGGAGGAAGCATTCTTGATCGCCTGGGCTTCGTCGAGAACGACCAGCGACCAGCGTACTTTCTGGAGCCATTCCTGTCGCCGCACAAGGCCGTACGTCGTCATGACCAGATCATAGCCAGCCAGCTCTTTTTGCGGCGACGCAGCCACGCGCTCAAGGTCGGCCGCATCGCCTTCCGACCGATGCGCGAAAAACACCCGCAGTGTCGGGCCGAAGCGGGCCAGTTCCTGCCGCCAGTTGCCCAGCAGCGAGGCCGGCACGACGAGCAGACTGGGCGCCAGCGCCTGCGTGCCATTGCCTTTGCGCTGCAGAAGCAGGTCGATTACCTGAATCGTCTTTCCCAGCCCCATGTCGTCGGCCAGGCAGGCCCCCAGCCCAAGTTCAGTCATGAACCACAACCAGCGCACCCCCTCGGCCTGATAGGGCCGCAAGGTGGCACAGAGATTGCGCCCGGGCTGGCAGGCGTCGATTGTCTCGGGCCGGCGAATCCGTTCGAGTGTTTCGCGCAACCAGTCGCCCGCGGTAATGCGCGACCAGGCGGCGACCTGTTCTTCGTCATTTTCGGCATGTGCAAGCCGGGCGCCGGCGAGCAGGCGCATGCCGTCAATAAAGCCGATGCCCCCTGAGTGATGCCGTTCGAGCTCGTGCCAATGATCGAGCGCCTGCTGCAACTGCTGGCGATCGACTTCGACCCACTTGCCGCGAAGAAATACCAGCCCCTCAGTTCCTTCCAGCAATTCTCGACGTTCTTCGTCGGAAAGGTCTTCGCCCTCCAGCGCCACGCCGACGTCAAAATCGAGTAGCTGATCCAGGCCGAGCTGGCCGGTCGCCTTCTTGCCAATCCGCACCTGCACCTGCGGCCGCGGCGGCCGGCGCGCCGCCCACCAGTCAGGAACGCGGACGACGACACCGGCTTCTTCGATGAGCGGTGATTCGGTCAGAAAGCGGTGCGCCTGGACGATGGTCCAGCCTTGTGCGGCGAACAGCGCTTTGCTGTCGAGCAGGTCGCGGATCAGGCCGCTCTGCTCTGCCGCCCGGCGAACCGGTTCGAGCAATGACTCGAGCTTTGCCCGGTCGTTTGCTCCGGCGTAGGTCTTCAAGGCTTCGGCCAAAGGCAGGTGCTGCAGCCGGGCCTGCCCCGACAGGCGATGCGTATATGTGGCCATAAATGCGAACGGCCGCGCAGGATCGCGTTTATTTTCGGCAAGATGAAACGTCACGCGTCCGAGCAAATGCCAAAGCGGATTGACTGAGCTCAAATACGCCGCTGGGCCCTGGGGGTGTTCCCCGGCCTGTTCGACGACAAGTTCGCGCAGTTCATTCCACAAGGCCTCGATCAGTCCGGAATTCAAGTACTCGAGTCCGCGCATCGGGGGCGCTTCGGCGACGAGCTTCGCCAACTCGTCGGCACCGGGTGGTGCGATCGCGGCCCATTTCTCGAAGGCGCCTTCTCCCAGGTGGCAGATCGCGTGAAAGAACTGGCGTGCCAGACCCCGCCAGAAGACCAGCGCCGCAGGCAAGTCGTTCTCGAGCGTCTGCGACGCCAAAAACACCAGACCTGCGGCAGTCGATTTCTGGAAGGCACCTTTCAGCGATGCTGCGGCAGAATCAAAGACTTCGGGTAGACTCTCGCGAGCATTCTCAATGCGAAGCTGACCGGCCGGCGTGATGACGATCGAGACGTTCATGGCCGAAGGATTGCAGAAAAACCAGCGATGTGCCAGTGCTGTACTCCGACCCGGGCGGCCAGTCTCGACAAACGGCCCCACAAACCATCGGAGGGGCGACCGATTTTTCGTACCGCAAGCGTCTGCGCCTCTCGGGTCTTTTGCAGAGAATGTGCGACTGCGTCGCCGTCCTGCTGCTCATCAGTCATTCCCAGCACTCGCGGTCTAACCGGGCAAGCCCGCAAACTTCCTCGGCGATTTGAGGAAACAAGTGTGCCGAGTTGGTCAGGTTGAAGTGGGCGGCCGAGTGGACCACGAGTTTTGCATCCCAGGATCGGGCCAGTTTCTCGATGGGCCGACAGGGTGCGAGTCGGTCATAGCGTGCCGCGTGCAGCACGATCTGCGAACCGGGAAGTTTCTTCGGCCAGCACGACGGTATCACGGGGCGTGCGCGGCGCTCAAGCTCGGCCCGATCGAGCAACTCATACCCGATTCCGCGGCGAATTCCGCGAACGATCGTCCCTCCCTCGCGCAGCATGCGAACAATGTCGACAGGCGGCACGACGGCGATCAGAAATTCGAGATTCTCGGCCAATAACGACGTAAGCAACGTCAGCCAGCCGCCGTAACTCACCCCCACCAGCCCCACCCGCCGGCCCTGGCGTTGCAGGCTGACGATGACGCGCCACAAATCGAGTACTCCCTGGCGCGTCACTGCCAGTTGATGTCCCAGATCGCCACTGATGATGAGTTGCCCGGGGCGATAGTCCATCGGAGTGCGGCGGTAGTTGAACGGCGCATCCATCATGAGCACGTCAATACCACGCGGATTCAGCTGTTCCGCCAACCTGCGAAACCAACGGGTTCCAAGTTGCACAATGCCGTCGACGCCGACCACCGTGAGACCCTGGTCGGAGTTCTTGGTCTTCCAGTGCCGGCCCCAGACCCGGTCGCTTTCAGGCCACCCTGTCGACGTCTCGCTGGAAAAGCGAAAGTCCCATACGGTTGCTATCGCCGTTTCGAGAAAGCACCAGCGATCGGCTTCGAGATCGACCGCACCAGGAGGAGGCGCGTAGAAGCTGGTGAGATCTCCGCTGTAGAGGGCGGGGCAATCGTGCAGAGACGGCCCGCGGGCAGGAGGCATGCGCCTGTACCACAAAAAGTGATGCAGCAGGATGTTAGCCGCGACTTCATCGATCAGCTGCACGAAGAAGGCATGGAACATCAGCCTCATCACACCTTCGCCGCGGCCTGCAGGGCGCGCACTTCGCGGGGAACCGGAAAGTGAACATTCTCCTGGCGGATGGTGATTTCTTCGACTTCTGCTGCATAGTGGCTGCGCAGGTATTCGACACACTCCTGCACGACGACTTCGGGAGCACTGGCGCCCGCAGTGATCAGCACCCCTTCGACCCCGTCAAACCATTCCGGTCGCAATTCCGAAACACCGTCGATCAGGTAGGCGGGCTTGTTCTGTTCGGCCGCAATTTCCTTGAGGCGCAGGCTGTTAGAACTGTTGCGGCTGCCCAGTACGATTACCACATCGACGTCAGGAGTTAGCGCACTGACAGCTTCCTGGCGGTTGGTTGTGGCATAGCAAATATCTTCTTTGGTCGGGCCGACGATGTGGGGAAACCGCTGTTGCAAGCGCTCGATCACCCGGTTGGCTTCATTGACACTGAGAGTCGTCTGCGTGAGGTACGCCAGTTTGGTGCCCGGCTGAATATCGAGCCGGTCGACATCGTCTGGCGAATCGACCAGAATGATGTTGTCGGGCGCTTCGCCCATCGTGCCGATGACCTCATCGTGCCCTTCGTGTCCGATAAGGACGATGCGATACCCATCGTTTGAAAATCGGACCGCCTCAAGATGCACCTTCGTCACCAGTGGACACGTGGCGTCGATCGTTTTGAGACGTCTCTCGCGCGCCAGCTTTCGCACCTGCGGCGCAACGCCGTGGGCGCTATACAGAAGTATCGAACCTTCCGGCACTTCCTCGATCGCATCTACGAACTTCACCCCCTGTTTCGTGAAACGCTCGACGACATATTTGTTGTGGACGATTTCGTGGTAAACATAAATCTCAGAACCACAGATGCGGAGCGCCTGATCGAGGCACTCGATCGCCATATTGACTCCAGCACAAAACCCGCGCGGATTAGCTAACAGAACTTTCATGGTTTGACCGAAAAAGAGAATCCAAAATCATCCAGGTTGACGACGGGCCGCGATTGTATCAGAAGGCGAGCCGGTGGTGTAAGTCCGGAATTTTCAAGCAGGAGGTGTCGGGCTTGCAGGTGTCGCTGAGATGCCTTTCGCCCATCGCGATTCAACGTCTTCTTTTTTCAGCGCTGAATTCTGGGGCGATGCGCGGGATGTGCCGCGCCTTACCCCCTCGCCACGAAACGACCCGTCAGCACAAACCGACCCTTCAGCACAAACCGACCCGTCAGCACGAATCGACCCAGGCCACCACGTCTCCAGCAAGAACCGGCGCATCAATCTCTTTCGTCAGCCTGCTGATTCGTCCAGCTGCCGGCGAACAGACGTCACATGTAATTCCCGCGGTGACTACTTCCAGAATCGGCTCCCCCGCCTCGACAGAATCACCCGGTTCGACAAACCACGCGCTCACAAATACGGCCTCACCCGCCGTGCCGAGCGCGGGAAGAGCAACAGCGACCAACGATTTCGAATCTTGAGCCTCGGAATGTAAATGACTCACTTCAGGCACACCTCGGCCATTTCGCCGGCATGGTAGCTTGAACGCACGAAAGGGCCGCTGGCAACCAGTGAAAAACCCAGTCGTCGGGCCAGGTTTCCGATTTCGTCGAATTCTTCGGGAGGAACATACCGTTCGACGGGCAAATGCTCAGGCGAGGGCTGCAGATATTGCCCCAAAGTCAAAATGTCGCAGCCCACAGACCGTAAATCGGCCAACACATCCAGCAGTTCTTCGAGCGTTTCCCCTAGTCCCAGCATCAGCCCGCTTTTCGTCGTCACCTTCGGAGCGCGCGTCTTCACTTGCAACAAGAGGTCGAGTGTGCGACGGTAGTCGGCGTTACGGCGTACGCGGTGGTAGAGTCGCGGCACCGTTTCGGTGTTGTGATTGAACACTTCGGGCGCGGCAGCAATCACCCGGTCAATCGCCGAGGTATTCCCTAGAAAATCGGGCGTCAGCACTTCGACGGTTGCCCCGGTTCGCGCACGAACGGCCAAAACCGAACGATAAAAATGTTCGGCCCCTCCGTCAGGAAGATCATCGCGCGTCACTGACGTGATGACTACGTATTTGAGTCCCAGACGGGCAGCAGCTTCGGCGACCCGTTCGGGCTCGTCAGCCTCAAGCGCTTCAGTCTTGCCTTTGGGAACTGAACAGAAACCGCAAGGGCGGGTGCACACGTTTCCGAGAATCATGAACGTGGCCGTCCGTTGCGACCAGCATTCGGTGCGATTCGGACATTTGGCACTCTCGCACACCGTTTCAAGCCGCAGATCGCGAATCACATTGCCGGTATAGACCATATCGGGTTGCGGCATCGGCCGTTTGAGCCAGGGGGGCAAACGGCGGCGACCGGGCGCAGCTGCGGCGGTGGCAGTCTGTTCTGATGCGAGAGGCTGACCGATAATTTGCAACGCAGAAACATCAGGCATACGCCACAACTCTTTTCGTTCGTCGCAAAAGCGGGTGACCGGTATAGAGATGATAGCGGTCATAGTCGAGCCGCGCGGCCAACCGCCGAATCAGACTTTCCCGTACCGAGGGCATGGCGACGGTGCAACCCCGCTCAGCAGACAAAGAACTGGCGCGGCAGTCGCTCGAGCGCACCAGGGCGATGGCGTCCATCCGCGGGTTGACGTTGAGAAATAACCCGTGCGAACTGACCCACGACCGCACAGCGACCCCGATCTGCGCCACTTTTCCTCCGCGGCAAAAAACGCCTGCCGTACCGGGTCGCCCAGAGGCGCGCACTCGCATTTCACTGCACGTATCGAGCACCGCCAGCTCGAGACGCTGGCGATAAGCCGCGAGCCCCAAGCCGCGGCGAGCCAGGGGAAGGATCGGATAGGCGACAAGCTGCCCCGGCACGTGGACTAAGGCACCCCCCCCGCGATTCAGCCAGCGAGTCTCGATTTCCCTGGCGACGAGCTCTTCGCGCGAGCCACGGATTTCGGCCGAACTCCCTTCGCGACCAATGGTAATGAGCGGAGGATGCTCGCAAACCAGCAACACCCCGCGACCATCGTCACCCTGGCCCACATCCATCATCAGGCGTTCCTGCAAAAACAACGCCGCGTCAAAATCAACGACTCCGAGCAGGTAGACCTCCAGCGCTCCTTCAAGGGCTGCAGGTCGGTTTTGTTCGGGCGTGTTCATGCGTCGTGCTTCGGTACTTCCTGCCGCAAGAGCCGCTTCGCGAAAAATTGCGGATTCCCGATTCGACAAAGCTCGTGACGATCGGTGGTCTTCGTGTCACTTGCGTCATCACTCTATTCTACCACCAGAAACAGGCCATCTCAATGCCGATGCATCTGCCCGATTTCACTGGGGATCGAGCGCTGCATTCGTTATGATCCGGTCAAACGTCTCCCGTTCCTCAGTCTCACACCGCGAATCCCGGCTCACATGGCCCGCAAACCCGACAACAAGAAATCCGACAATCCCAACGATAAGACGATCTGCACCAATCGCAGAGCGCGGCACCAGTACGAGATTCTGGATCAGATCGAGTGCGGCCTCGTCTTGAAAGGGAGTGAAGTGAAGAGTCTGCGGGACGGCAAGGCTTCGCTGGAAGAGGCCTACGCCCGCGTCCGCGAGGGTGAACTGTGGCTCGTCGGCTGCGACATTGCCATTTACCCGCAGGCCAGCCTTCTCAATCACGAGCCCAAACGGGCTCGCAAGCTGCTGCTCCACCGCCGCGAACTGGCAAAGTTCGCCGAACAGGCCGGCCACAAGGGCCTGACGCTCGTTCCGCTTTCGATGTATTTTCTCCGTGGCAAGGTAAAAGTGAACATCGCCATCGGCCGCGGCAAAAAACTGCACGACAAACGCGAAACGCTAAAGAAGACCGAAGCGACGCGCGAGATTCAAAGGGCCATGTCAGCTCGCCGCCGCTGACCCGCTTATCGAAAGCGCGGGGAAAACCCTTTCACTTTGCGTCAAGGCGCCAATTGCTCGGCCGGAAAGATCGGCCCCTCGACACAAGTGCGGCGGTAGTCCCACGCGCCGTCGGGCAGCTTGACTCGCGTCACGCAACTGAAGCAGGCCCCGAAGCCGCAGGCCATCGAAGTTTCGAGCGACAGCCAGCAGGGAATCTTCTGTCGCTCAGCGACTTTCGCCACGGCATGCATCATCGGTTCGGGTCCACAGCAATAAATGCGAGTGGGAGCACCGAGCGGCAGACCACCGAGAACCTCGGCAACCATATCGGTAACAAATCCTTTGTGCCCGCGCGACCCATCGTCGGTCGCAAGCCGCAAGTCGAGGCCCAGTGCTTCGAAGTCTTCCAGTCCCGAAAAATACTCGGCCGAACGAACGCCGTAACACAAGCTGATACATTCAGGCGTTAAGGGCGAAGAGTTCATCCGACTGCCATAGCGCCGTAAACCGAGGGCCTCGCGGGCGACGGCAGGAAAGGGAGTATTGCCGATCCCTCCGGCGACGAGCAACAACCGCGCCGCATCGACGAGGGGAAACCCATTGCCGAGCGGTCCCCAGATTTCGACCTTGTCGCCCGGGCGCCAGCATGACATCAGGCCGGTCATTTTACCGACGACCAGATACGCGACGTCGATGCCGGCGGGACTGCCTGAACTGTCGAGCCAGGTGTCGTACAGAGCGAAAGGCCGGCCCAACAGCGGATTGCTGACGCCAGGAGAACGGATCATGAAGAACTGCCCTGGGACGACCGCTCGCGCCAACTCTGGCGTTTCGAGCCGCAGCCGATAGGTATCGCGGGCGAGCAGAACCTGATCCACCACCGAAACGATGGCTTGTTGCGCCTTCGGTGCGCAACCAGCGAGCGGTGGGTGCAGACAGGCATCAGTCGCGGGGTCGGCCATGATTTCAAAACTGAATAATTTAAAGAGGAAAGAAGCCGCAATTGACAACAACAGACGCGAATGCGTCATGTCATCGCTATTTGGCGCTCATTCGAGTTCATTTGCGACGACCACGCGGGCCTCGTTCGGGAGAAGCTTTGGCCGCGTCGGGCGGACGCTTGCCTGGCTTTTTCGCGGCCTCATGCACAATTTTCTTGTCGTCGCCTCGCCCCGCCAATCCCTTGCGCCGGCCGCGGCCCGGTTTACGACCCGAGACCAATTCGTCGAGAGCGGCGACTTCTTGCGGAGCGAGCAGTCGGTATTGTCCAATCGGCAGATCGCCCAGCGTCAGCGTCCCCAACGCCACCCGCTCGAGCCGCTGCACCTTGTGACCGAGTTTCGCCAGCAGCCGGCGAATCTCGCGGTTCTGTCCTTCAAGCAACTCGAGCTCGAGTACAGCGCTGCTCTTTCGCGTCTTAACGAGTTGCGCCTCGGCGACTTTGAAACGCCCCTCGGCAAAATACAAGCCCCGCTTAAGCTGCTCGAGAATTTCTTTTGACGGAATTCCAGCGACCTGCACCTGGTACACCTTGCGCACTCTGAACCGCGGATGGGCCAGTTTGTGAGCCAGATCGCCGTCGTTCGTCACGAGAAGCAACCCCTGGCTGTTCTCGTCGAGCCGCCCCACGGTGAAAAGCCGTTCGCGAGCCCGCGGAAAAAGATCGATGACTCGTGGCCGGCCATCGGGGTCACTGTTGGTACACAGATAACCCAGAGGCTTATTGAGCAGATACCAGGTTTTGCGTTCGAGGCGCACTCTTTCGCCGTCGAGCCGCACTTCCTGTTCGCCGGGGATGACGCGCAGCCCCAGTTCAGTGACGGTTTTGCGATCGACCGTCACGCGGCCCGTCAGAATAAACTCCTCGCAATGCCGGCGCGAGCCGGCGCCCGCCATGGCGAGATAACGCTGCAGACGAATCGCCTCACCGGCTTCGTCAGATAGACTCTCTTCGCTGGTCATTTGCCCTTTTGCTTTCGGTTTTTTTCGGCGAGCGCCTCGTAATACTTCTTGACGAGGTCTTCGTATTTAGGGAGATACTTTTCATTGAAAGCCGTTTTCATCGCTTCGCGAACGTGTGGCGGAAGATGGCCCCAGACATCCTTGACCATCTGTAAGCGACGGGCCCGCTCCTCCTCCATCGAACGGGCAGCGTCACTGCGCTCTTGTGAATCGCGAGACGTTCCGTCATGGCGGCGACCGTCGGGACGAGGGCGATCTGGATCCGATTTCTCTTTCGCACTGGAATTCTGCGGATCCGCCTGCTTCTTCTGCAATTTCTGCCGCCGTTGTTTCGATTGGTCTTGCTTCTGATTCTCGTTTGGTCGGGGGTTATTCTGGCGGTTTCTCTGTTGTAATTTCAGATTCGCGAGCGCCTCTTCCAGATCGTGGATGACTCGTTCTTGAATCTGCTGCGTCGCGAGGCTCGTGTCTTCGTCGGTCATGCGCTGATGCGCGCTGCGCATTCCTTCGATCGCCTGTTCGATTCGATCTTTCTCGGCCGCTGCTTCGGACTTCTCTTGTGAATCGATCGTCTTAAGCAATTCTTCGTCGAGTTTTGACGGTTTCAATTCGTCTTTCTGCCGCAAGGGTGGTGCCGCGCCGTTTTCGGGAACCAGCGCCTCATCGTCGGCAGCCGAGTCATCGGCGGCGGAGCCGGCGGCCGCACATACCAGCGAGCAGACGCAGAAGACCGCGAACAAGAGGCACAACGGCACGAGAGCCGACCGGCATTGGGATGATACCGCAACCCGTCGAAACCGGGGGCTAACTTCTGGCAGTCGGCGGTCATCGAGATGATGTGGGTTCATTCTGAATTCGGCTTCCCATCGTCGTTAACATTTGTGCTTTCGCCGTTTTCATTGTCGGCTGGCGACGAGATGGCCGACAGATTGCGGGCGAGGTCGGCCAGGTTTCCCTGCTCGCGAACGATGGCTTCAAGTTCGTCATGGGCGGCTGCCGGTAGCCGGCCGTCCTGATTACGCAGCTTTTCGATCGCGACCGTGCGGGCGAAAAGTTCCTTTTGAAGAGTGATCAGCACTTTGAC
>JAYTRB010000472.1:0-6871 GCA_043746425.1 Planctomycetia bacterium | reverse complement strand
TACATCGGGCTGGCGGAAGCCGGCCGCCAGGTCTTGATCGCCCCGAACCGGGGCGCTTTTATGCGGTCGATGTATCTTCCAGCCACCCCTCGATCGATCTCGCATTCGACGGCGATAGCCACTATGAGCTCATCGTCAGCAGCTTGGGCGATGCGGCTCAAACCTCCCACGTAGGTCTTACGGCCGAACCTTGCGCGCAGGTCGAATCGCTTGCGGCGGTTTCCGTAACGCCCATCGGGAGCACTGGTCGTCGTGCCGCTCCTCCTCGGGCTGCACGATGGAATTCTCTGCCCGTTTCCTCAAGGGTCGACAGCGAGCGCCGATTTTTTTTGCATGTGACTTCCGATGCGCTCGAAGACGTGCGGGGCTATGTGCCGGTGACTGGCGTTCTGGCCGGTGAGGGCCGGCGGGTGCGAGTTTATCTCGATCGCGATGCGCCGTCGGCAGAGCCCGCACCCGATTTAATCGCAGAAATTATCCGGCTTCTCGACGATGAGATCATTCCGCGCAGCCGAGCGGTTCTGGGCGAACATGCCGACATTGACGGCGACGGCAAACTGGCAGTGCTGTTGACCGGCTGGCTCGGGAAACTGTGCGGCGGCAAGACGGCACTCAACGGGTTCGTTCGGAGTAATGACTTTCAGACCGACATCGACGCGCCATTCGGAAATCATGCGGACGTGATTTACCTCAATACGGCTCTTCAGCCGGGCCCCGCGCTCAAGACACTGCTGGCACACGAATATACGCATGCCGTCTGCTTCAGCCGACGGCTGGCGGCGGCTGAGGGCGCGGCCCCACTGCCGGTCGAAGAAGACTGGTTAAATGAAGCAATCGCGCATGTGGCCGAGAACCTGCATCAGAGCGGTTGGTCGAACCTCGATCAACGAGTCGCCCGTTTTCTCGCCGCGCCTCAAACAGCGCCACTTGTCGTCCGCGACTATTATCGCGCCGGGTTATGGCGCGATGACGGTTGTCGGGGTGCGACATATCTCTTTCTGCGATTTTGCACCGATCAGTTTGGAGACGGCATTCTGCGCGATCTGGTCGAGGCCCATGCCGTCGGCACGCGTAATCTCGAACAGACCCTCGGGATGAGTTTCTCTGAATTGTTTCGTCACTGGACAATCGCGCTGGCCGACGATGGAATCGCCTCTGTACCCGTTCACGGCACACTGGGAGAGTGCTCGCTTTCGGGGCCGGCACACGTGCTTTGGCCTGTCGACCAGCGGCCTTGTCGAATCGACCTTCGAGGAACGACGACCACTTTCGTCACCTTGACAAACGCCGGGCGACGGCCCGTCATGCACGTCACTTTCGAGGTCGAACCGCAGGCACGCATGCAACTTACGTTGCGACGAGTGATGGACGGGCGAAGCCCAAATGAGCTTCCGCGATGGACCCGAATGTGTCAATTTTCGGAACTGCATCTGCCTGTGCGCAGGAATTCCGACGATTTCGGCAGCGAGCAACGGGTTGCGAAAGGCTCGTACGCAGCAGGGCTGGCAGATTACGTCTCGGCCAAAAAATAGGTCGAAAGTTCCTTCAGAACCTGGCGGGCGCGTTCTAAAAAGATGTCGCGATCTTTAACCCGACCAACCGGCACGATCTTAACCGTCACCTGAACCTGGTTCGATTTCACCTTGCGCCCATTGACATCACGCAATGGAACTTCCGAGCCCAGATCGAGCTCAACGTCGACGGGTCGGCTCTCATCGGACTTGCCCCATCTTGAAAATAAGGTACGCCTTCCCAGCCGCATGCGTACGCGATCGCTCTTCACCTCAAGGAGCCGGGCGTCCTTTTCGTTTACGAAACCACCCAGTTTGTAAACGATCATCTCGGCAGCGGTGCAGGCGAGAAACTGCGCTTCCAGCTCGAAGGCGCTACCCTTCGCGCCATCATCAGATTCGCGGAGCAAAGGGCCTGTCTGTTCATCGGGAGACAGATAGAACGTCTGGTTGCGTCCCCCGTGAACAGCCGTGTACAGCGCCTTGTCACCTCGCGAAAGTACACTTTCGACGGTGTCGCTGGGAATGGCTTGCGTCGCGCCGAATGACGCGGTAAGGGGCCAATTGTCGAGCTCGGGCAGGCGCAGCCGGCTGATGACAAGGCGCACGCGCTCGGCCCGTTTGCTGGCCTGTTCGCCGATTGTCGCGGGACAGACAATCATGAATTCGCCGCCGCCGTGCCGCCCCACGACTTCACCCGAATAAGTCTCTTGCTGCAGGAGCCGCGCCGTCTCAATGAGCACCAGATCGCCGACGGGGCGCCCGAAGCGATTGTTGATCTCCTTGAAATGATCGATCTCGATGGTAATAACGCTGAAGGGAACCTTCCAATCGTCCTTATGAGCTGTGTCGAGCAATTGTTCAAGTTGTGTTCGAAGTTCGCTGCGATTGGCGACCCCGGTGAGGGCGTCACGGCTGGCGGTCAGTCGCCTGTCGCGGTATTCACGCGGCGCCAGGTCGCTGTGCGACCTGTCTCGCAGAATTTCGGCGACGCCTCGCAGGTGGCCTGCGCCATCCAGCAGCGGAATCGATTGCAATTCGACTTCGATCCAGTTTCCGGCCGCATTTAAAATTCTGACGTTTCGGGCGATCGCCCGGCCCGAGTTGAGTACCTGCCGCAGCGGCAGCTCTTCATCGAGCAGCTCGCGTCCATCGGCGTCGGCATAGCAGATCAACCGGTTACTCCATGCTTGATCGAGCACTGTCTCTGCCGGCTGACCCACCAGCCGGTGCGCCCCGCCGCTCCAGACGACGAAACGCATCTCGGCATCCAGCAGATAGAACCCGTCATACAGATTCTCGAGTAGATACAGATGCGCAAAAATGCGCGAGAGACTGTCGGCGTCGCGCGCTTCCTGATGATCGGCGAATACCACTCCCGCGTCAGCAGTCTGGCTCTGGGCCTGATACTCAGGCGAAGTCGCCAGCCCACTCGCACCGGCCCACCGTGTCAGGGCATTGATGACGTTGCCGTCGAACTGCGTTCCCGTGTTCTCGACGAGAATCTTCATCGCATCGTCGTGCGGCTTCGCCGTTCGATACACCTGTTCGGTGCGCAGCGAGTCGTAGGCATCGGCGACTGAAAGAATTCTGGCGCCCTGATGCAGCGTTCCCAGCGCACGTCCCGGGCCGTTCGCCGCCGCACATGAGAAGTCTCGTGACTGGCTGATGATGGCGATTACCTGCGAATCGACACGCGCCGCCTGAAGCACGTCGACGCTGACGCAATGGTGCAGCGCCATCAGTTCTGACTCATCGGAATTCAGCTTGCCCGGTTTGAACAAAACGTTGTCGGGTACGCCGATCTTCCCGATGTCATGCAGCAAGGCAGCGATTTCGAGTCGGCGAAGGTCGGTCGCTTCCCAGCGCAGATGCCGGGCTATACCCACTGCCAGTTGCGACACGCGCCGCGAATGCCGCACCGTGGCCGAATCCCTGAAGTGCAGCGCTGCCAGCAGTTTTCGAAGAATGAAAGGCGCGACGATGCCTTCCAGCATGGCACTCTGGCTGGCATCCGCCGAGCGAGCCAGTTCCGACAACTCGATCAATTCCAGAAGCAGTCGCGAAGATTCAACGGCCGGACGGCGCCCCGCATCGTCGGTAACGGCGGTGTCAGGCGCTGCAAACCCCATGCCCGCAATGCCCGCGGCCGCGAGACCATCTGACAGAATCAATTCATCGGGAATCAGCGTTTCAAACGTCTGCATGTGAAAGCCCCCCCCTGTGCGGGGCATCCGAATTCTTTTGGAATTGTCGCTTCGCCGCGTGACAAAATCCAAAACCCGAATGTCTTAGGTAAACCGAAATCCAAAATTGGAAAATCAAATGACGAAACGACCTGGACGGGTGTCACAGGATCCCTCATGAAGCCTAGGTCATTGGCAGCGTGAGTCAAACGCGGCGCAAGCGATGGTTTGTGCGGGTTTTGTTGCGCACGCCGATCATCCCGGATTCACAATGCCCAAGTCGGGCCATCGATTCGAAGCAGTACGACAGGCGCATACGCACAGATGTTGGTATCTTATGCAGCCAATCCACGAGCGGTTGCTTCGGCTGGGACTATGGCCGGCCCAGTTCGCGCGAACGTAACGTCGCAGCTTCGACCGCCGAGATGAGGCAGCCACGAAGAGCCTCGCGTTCAAGCACGTGAAGCCCCGCGATTGTCGTCCCGCCGGGGCTGGCGACTGCGTCCTTGAGCGCCGCCGGGTGCTGCCCCGTTTCGAGAACCATCTGTGCCGTTCCCAGCACAGTCTGGGCCGCGAGCTTCAGTGAGACGTCGCGTGGCAGACCCATTTTGACTCCGCCATCGGCGAGCGCTTCGATCACGAGGCACACGAAAGCCGGGCCGCTCCCCGATAGACCTGTCACGCTATCCAGCAGGTGTTCGGGAAGCTCGAACGAGAGTCCGACAGCGTTCAATAGTCGGGCAACCAACCGGCCGTCTTCAGCCGTCGCAGCCCCTCCCGAGCAGTACGCCGACGCCGATGCCCCCACCAGACAGGGTGTGTTCGGCATCACGCGAACCAGCCTCTTCCCCTGGCCGAGAATCGCCGTCATCGTTTCGAGCGTCACCCCGGCGGCGATCGAAACGAGCAGGTGCTGCGGGCCGATCTGCTCGCGCAGCTCAGTCAGCACAGAGCGAAAATGCTGCGGCTTGACCGCCAGAACAACGATCTTACTGCGCGCAAGAACCTGGGCATTTGATTCGATGGCTGCGGCGCCCGACAGCGCTGCGAAGTTTTCCCGCGCTGCGGCAGAGACGTCGCTGGCCACAATCTTGTCGGCAGTCGTAAAGCCCGCGAGACAAATGCCGCGTGCCAGGGCTGTGGCCATTTTTCCGGCACCGATGAAACCGACCTGTTGGTGAGCCTCGTCCCCGTTCATTCCGAAGTTCTCCCGGCGCGATTAACGAATCCATCCCCAGCACCTCGGCAGCTCTTGAGCACCCGGGGTGCTGGCAGACACATCCGAGGCGCGATGATTCTGATGGTTCGCCGGTGAGGCCGATTTCGACCGTGCCCCGGCTACTGCCTCAAATGGATGCCAACGTCAACTTCCATCATATTCTTCCCCCTCTGCGGTGGAAATGGACTATCTCAATTGCCGCTTCGACACACGTTGCCCCTCCGAGGATTTAGCGCGGATTGTAATGTTACAGGAACCGCATTGGCCTCACGGCCCTCACATCCCGTGGATTCGATACGTTTCGCGTCATCGGCATAATGAACTCCAGCCATGCCAGGTCCGCATTCTTCTCAAGGCCCCGATACTGCAATGTCGATGCTGTCTTAGCCAGTTTGACAGCCATGAATCTTCACGGGCCAGCCATGCCAACGCACCTTTCTGGAGACGACATGCCCTTTTGTGAACACGGCGCGAGCGAAATTCGACGACCTCATCAATCGAAATCACGCCTTGGTGAATCGCTTCTGCGACTGCACCAGAACCTCGATCAGGCCCGCACCAGCGAACAGACTGCTGAGGATCATTTCCAGCAATGGCAGGAACGCTGGTCAGACCGCAAGGAGCAAATCTCGCGGCGACTTGAATCGATTGACCGGCAACTCGAAAGTCTGGTGCAAATGCATCAGCGCCGCCCGCAATTGTCGGTGGTGACGGCCCAGACTCACGACGAAGACCACTCAGCGATGGCGCGGTAGCGCCGACACATTGTGGCCCGGGCCTGCTTATGAGAATGAACCCAACGGGCCTCGAAGCAGAGCTCGCCAGAGTTCTGCCACAATGCAACCGACAGCCAAAATTCCGACGAATTCTGCGACATGGGTGCAAATTCTCTTTCGCTACGCTACCGTCCGCGCCAATTGAGTCGTCAGACCCAATGAGGCGCCCAGCTCTTCGAGATCTTTTTGCAACGAGGCCATGTCAGACCCAGAGGGAATCGCCAGTTCCATTACCAGGGTGAATGAAAGTCCGTCGGTGTGCCGTGCGCCGCGCAGTTCGGTAATGTCAATCGCCTCTCGCGCCAGACGCCCTGAGATTCGGGCGACAATTCCTGGGGCGTCATGGCCGGTGAGAGTGAGTGTGTATTGTTCGCCCCCGGCAAGAGGCTCATCGGCGACGAATTCGCATTCGGGGTCTTTCAGAATCACAGTCGCGCCGAACAGTTGGCAGACGCCTTCGAGGTGACTGACGATGACCTCGGCGTCGCGGTGCCCGGGGAAGTCGGCCGCCATAATCATGACGAAGAAGCCCGTCACCGCGGCATGGCCGATTTCATCGATGTCGCCTCCCAGTTCACTGAGCGCCGTCGACACCGCCGCCAGAATGCCGGTGCGATTGGCCGCCGTCAGACAGATCACGTAGCGCTTCGACATGGAGCAACTCCCCGGGTAGGATTATAGCCGAACTGGCGTAATAATTCTGCCAGCCCGCATGATTTAAATTTGCGGCCCGACAGGAGAAATCTGAAAAATGCCCCAGATGGCGCGGCTCGTATCACTGCTCGTCATGGCAGCCGTCATTGTGCTGTTGGGGCTCACATTCTATCAGGTCATCACCCCCTTCCTGCTACCTCTGTTTCTGGCGGGAGTGTTGGCTATGTTGTGTCAGCCCTTCTATCGCCGGTGCCTCGTCTGGACGAAGAACCGGCCCCCCCTGGCTGCCGGAGTGACGACCGTAATCGTCCTGGCAATGATTCTCGTGCCATTAAGCCTCAGCACGGTGGCGGCGGCCAAGCAGCTTTATTTGATGGCCCAGACGAAACTGAAGAACGGTAACATGGGAGGACCGAACTGGGCCGATCTGGCAAACTCTGTCAGGAACAGCGCCCCGTTTGAAGGAATTGTCCATCGCTACGAAGACTGGACCGGCGATGAAGTCGACCGCGATTTGCTCGAAGT
>JAYTRB010000471.1:0-9685 GCA_043746425.1 Planctomycetia bacterium | reverse complement strand
GCGGCGTCGATGAGGGCCCGCACATCCTTGGGGAAACACGAACCTCCGTACCCCACCCCAGGAAACAAAAATGAGAATCCGATTCGCTGATCATGGCCGATGCCGCGGCGCACGTCGTTGATGTCGGCGCCCAGCCGTTCGCACAGGTTGGCCATCTCGTTGATGAAGCTGATTTTGGTTGCCAGCAGACAATTGGCGACGTATTTCGTCATTTCGGCGCTTTCCAGCCCCATGACCAGAAACGGGTGCTCGGTGCGCAGAAAGGGTTTATACAATGCCTGCAAAACCTCGGCGACTTCGGGGCGGGTGACACCCACGACGACGCGATCGGGTTTGGCGAAATCGTCGATGGCGCAGCCTTCCTTCAGAAACTCGGGGTTCGAGGCCACGTCGATGTCGCGCCCCGTCAGCGCCCGCAGCCGTCGCGCCACCGCCCGGTTTGTTCCCACCGGCACTGTGCTCTTGATGACGACAATTACTCCGACGGGCAACAGAGTGGCGAGCGAATCAACCACCTTCCACAGACCATCGAGATTCGCTGAACCGTCGTCGCTTTGCGGAGTTCCGACGGCAATGAAAACACACTCTGCTGTCGACAGGGGTTCAGCCGCGCTGGTCGTAAACCGCAACCGGCCCGCTTTCACATTGTACAGCACGAGCTCCGACAATCCTGGCTCGTAAATGGGAATCTCTCCCCGCCGAAGACGGCTGATTTTGTCTTCGTCGATGTCGACGCAAGTGACGTCGTTGCCGCTTTCGGCCAGGCAAGTGCCGGTAACGAGGCCGACATAGCCCGTGCCGATCATGGTGACGTTCATCGCCAAAACTCCTGGTTATTCGGAAGTCGCCGGTTCGTCGATCTCTTCGGGGGGCACGCGCGCCAACGAGACCAGCTTGTCGCCTTCGTCGAGACGGATGATGCGCACCCCCTGCGTATTGCGGCCGATGCGGCTGACATCTAGGGCACGAATCCGCTGGATGATTCCCCCGGCGGTGACCATCAGCACTTCATCCTGATCATGTACTGCCGTCACATCGACGACTTTGCCGTTGCGTTCTGTGGTCTTGATATTTCGCAAGCCTTTTCCGCCCCGACGCTGCCGCCTGAACGACATACCGCTCTTCATCGCCTCTGCGGCTTCGTCCCCTGCGGGTTCTCCCACTGCATCCGCATCGGCGAGACTGCCGGCAGACTCGGGAATTGCGGTTTCAGCCAAGGCGCCTGTACCCGGCTCTGCAACCCGGTTCTCGGCATCTTCGGCCGCGTCTTCACCGTCGTCAGCCAGTTCGGGTCGTCCGAAAGGAGTGCGTTTTCCGTACCCGTTTTCGCAGACGGTGAGCAAATCCATTTCGGGATCAGCAACCACCATGCCCACGACGTAATCGCCGTCCTGCAGGTCGATTCCTTTGACACCGAACGTCGCGCGGCCCATGCTGCGGGCGTCCTCCTGCGAAAAACGGATTGCCATTCCGTTCGCCGTCGCGATCAGCAGATCTTCACCGGGTGAGACCAACACCACGTCGATCAGTTCGTCGTCGTCTTCGAGCCTGATGGCAATAATTCCTCCTGCCTTGGGCCGACTGTATTCGGCCAGCGCCGTTTTCTTGACCGTCCCTTTGCGGGTGGCCATAACTACCTGCCGCACCTGATCGAAATCGCGCACCGCCAGACAATTGAAGACCTTTTCCCCTTCCTGCAAATTCAGCAGGTTGACCAGCGCCCGCCCCTTGGCGGTGCGGTTGAGCAGCGGAAAGTCATAGACTTTCTGCCAGAACACTTTGCCGCGGTCAGTAAAGAACAACAGAAAATCGTGTGTGCTGGCGACGAACAGATGTTCCATCGGGTCTTCGTCATCAGCTTTGGCGCCGGTGATTCCCCGTCCGCCGCGCTTTTGCGCCTTGTAGGTGTCAATCTCCATCCGCTTGATGTACCCGCGGTGCGAGAGCGTGACGGCCATCGTCTCTTCGACAATCAGGTCTTCGCGAGTGACGACTCCCAGCTCTTCGCCAGTGATTTGGGTGCGGCGCTGTCCGTTGTACTTCGTTTTGAGCTCTTGCAACTCACTGCGAACCAGGCTCAGCAGGTTGGCTTCATCCGACAAGAGCCGCAGAAACTCCAGAATATCATCGAGCAGCTTGCGGAATTCTTCACCCAGCTTGTCGCGCTCGAGCCCTGCCAGCGAACCGAGCTGCATCGAGACAATGGCTTCGGCCTGCGTCGGCGACAGGGCGTACGTTTCGGCGACTCCCCGTTCATCTTGAAAGGCCTTGTACCCACCCTCGCCCAGGGCGCGGCCGATTAATTCTCCGGGAACGGCCAGGGTTTGCAGTCGCGTGCGGGCCTCGGCCCGGCTGGCCGACTTGCGAATCGTGTCAATGACCTCGTCGATGTTGATCTGCGCTATGAGCAGGCCTTCGACGGTGTGCTTTCGCTTGCGGGCCTCGGCCAGCAGAAACTCAGTGCGCCGCCGCAGCACGTCAACCCGATGTCGCAGGAACTCCTGCAATAACTGCTTGATTCCCAGAGTTTGCGGGCGATTTCCTACGAGGGCCAGCAATATGATGCTGAACGTGCTTTGCAGTGACGAAAACTCGAACAACTGGTTCAGCACTACCTCGCGGTCGGCATCGCGCTTAAGGACAATATGCAGCCGAACCTGCCAGTCGGGTGTGTTGCGATCGGTGAGGTCAACAATGCGCGAGATGCCGTCGATGCGGTCATCGCGGACGAGTTGTTCGAGCTTTTCGCGAACCCGGTCGCGCGTTTCCATGTATGGAATTTCAGTGACGACGATCACATCAGCATTCTTCTCGGTCTCGAAATGCGTTTTTGCCCGCACCGTGATCGTCGATCGCCCTGTCATGTAGCCCTGGCGAATGCCTGTGCGTCCGCAAATGATTCCCCCCGTCGGAAAATCAGGCCCCTCCATCACGCCTAGAATTTCGCTAATCGTACACTCTGGGTTGTCGATCAGCAGAATGACAGCGTCGCAGGCTTCGGCGAGGTTGTGCGGCGGAATGCTGGTTGCCATTCCAACGGCGATGCCGTTTGAGCCGTTGACGACCAGATTGGGGACGCGCGACGGCAATACGACCGGCTCAAGGCGACTCTGGTCGTAGGTGGGAATGAAGTCGACGGTGTCTTTTTCGATGTCGTCGAGCATTTCGCCGGCGACCGACGAAAGCCGCGCCTCGGTGTATCGCATGGCCGCCGGAGGCAGGCCGGCCAGCGACCCGAAGTTTCCCTGTTTGTCGATGAGCACTTCGCGCATGACCCAGCCCTGGGCCATGCGAACGAGGGTCGGATAAATCGCCTGGTCGCCGTGCGGATGGTAATTTCCCATCGTCTCGCCGGCGATTTTCGAGCACTTGGTGCGCGACGCCCCGGGGCTCAAGTGCAGATCGTTCATGGCCACGAGAATTCGCCGCTGCGAGGGCTTGAGGCCGTCGCGGGCATCGGGGAGCGCACGACTGACAATCACGCTCATGGCGTACGTCAGGTAGCTGTTGCGCATCTCATCCTGGATGTCCAACGGGCGAATGCGTTCGTTGGTGTCGTTTCCGTCGGTTGACAACTGCAAAGCTCCTGAGCAAAAAAAACGCGAGAAACCCGCTTTCAGCGCGAGAAAACGGGCCTCATCAAGAAGGCGGGATTTTAGCGAAAACCGGGGGGGAAAACAACGCACTTCCCGCGACCAAAATGCCGCATTTCCGGAGGGAGATTCTCCGCAGCAAGCCGCCAGATCGCACGAACGTCAGGCGGCCCGGCGTGCGATCGCGGCGGCGGCTTTTATGGGCCGTCAGGCATTTTAATTTCTATTCAAATCATTGGCCGACACAATGATTTCACGGCTGAAAGATAGGAAAAATCGCATCAGCTGACGGCGGCATGATGCGGGCTAACGAACCTTCAGCACAAGCACCGTACGATCATCTCCCGCTTCGCCGCCGACGATATGCTCGTCCACCTTGCTCCATAGCGATGCGAGAATGGCTTTGGCTTGTTCGCCCGAATGCTCAAGAACTGACGTTGAGATTCCCTCTTCACGGAACAGATCCTGAGCCTGCGACCGCGCTTCAGTGATGCCATCACTATAGAGCACCAATACGTCCCCGGGACTCAGCTTCAGTACCGATTGCTGGTAGGTGGCTTCGGGAATCACTCCCAAGAGAAGGCCGTGCGATTCAAGAGGAATCACCGCCCCATTGCGGAAGACCAGGGGAGTCGGGTGCCCCGCGTTCGTATACGTAAAGGTTCGGCCGACGGCATCAAAGACGCCATAGCACAGGCTCATGAATTGATGTGAACGGGTGATCTGGCATAAGGCACGGTTCAGCCGCGACATCAGGTCTGTCGTTTCGTCGGCATCGACGGGGTATGCCTGTACCGCTCCGCGTGCCGCCGACATGATCATGGCCGCCGGAATGCTATTGCCACAGGCGTCGCCCACAGCGATCGCGGTGCGGTCGGGCGAGAGCGGAATGACCTCGCACAGGTCTCCCCCCAGTTCGTAACAGCTCGTGCAGCGGGCCGCCAAGTCGTACCGCGGATCTTCGGGTAGATCGCGCAAGATGCTGTCGGGCTGCGTCTCTGACGCGGCTTTCAAGTCGCGGTTGATTCGCTCGTGTTGTTCGCTGCCGCGCAATAACGCCGAGCGCTCGAGCACGGCAGCCACTTGCGCTGCAAGCGACTGCAAAACTTGCACGTCACGCGGAGTGTAGATCTTCGCCCGGCGGTCGTAGACCCACAGGGTACCGAACGGAGCAGTCTCGGACTGTACCGCTGCACAAACCGAGGCCCGCATTTCGGGTGGGAACAGCGGATGGTCGCCGGGAGTCCTGGCTCGTAAAAGCACCGGTTCATCTGCCAGAGCCTCGAGATCGGCCATTCCCGTGAGCAGCTCTCGAAAGGGAAGGGGCACATCCTCGCGAACGAGATTGAAGACGGCCCGCAGGCGCAAGCGTTCGGTCGACGGGTCAAGCAGGAAGAAGGCGGCGCTCCACGAACCAGTCAGGTGTGCCGCCGCCTTGAGCAACTGCGACAGACTGAAAGCCAGGTCATCCTGCCCGGGAATTGCCAGCCCCAGGTTCAAGAGCATGGCCACGTCTTTGTTCCGCTGGTTGAGCTGCGTCGAAGCTTGCGCCAGCCGGCCCAAGAGCTTGGCCACGGTCTCGGCAAACTTTGTCGCTTCGTAGAGGTTGACTGCCGCACCAACGTCGGCCGCAGACTCCAGATGCAGAAACCCCGCCGGCCGGCTGCCATTGCTGATCCGGGCGAACCAACGACACGTCGTCCGGCTCTCAAGTTCTTCCTGAATCTCGGCCGGGGACCGGTTCAAGGGCGTGAAGTACATCGGCCAACCGGTGGCCTCGCCGAATTGTCGGCAAAACTCGGGAATCAATTCGTGATTTTCCGTGACCACGGTCGTCATGGGGAGGGAGGCTTCCGGAAAATCTCGATGCGGTTGTCGGACGATCGATTGTCTATCAGATGCGACGCGGCTCTTTAATCCACCCATCGGACGATTCGGCCAGGGAAGCTGAGTAAGACACAGAGAGTCTGCACGAAATGCGGCATATACCTGCCGACGGGTCTCTTGAGGCTGAATTCGCCGCCCGACAAATCGACAGAGGCGATGCATTCGTAAAAGCCGGTACAATTCTGTCTTGGGGAAATTTACGTCGTCTGCTTATAATTCGCCCGCTTCCGGCAGGCCCTGCTCGCGGGTCATCAGACACGACGGCGCCACGCCGCTTCACTTGCTGCAAAAGTCGCTTTTCGCATGTTGAATCGTGAACTGCTTCGGCGCATGCCGTGGTCGCTTGTGGCCTGCGTCGTGGCCCTGATGTCGCTGGGGCTGACGGGAATTGCGCGCGGAGACGAACTGGCGCATGCTGGCGAATTCTTCAGCAAACAGGTGGTCTGGATCGTCCTTGCCCTTCCCGCCATGCTGCTGGCCACTTTGATTCCGTATCGGAAGATCCGCCACCAGAGCTATGTCTGGCTCGGACTGAGTCTGGGGCTCTTGTTGGTGGTTTATTTCTTCCCGGCAAAATGGGGATCGCGGCGGTGGATTCCCCTGGGGTTCATGAACTTCCAGCCATCTGAACTGGCCAAGTTGGCGTTCATTCTGGCACTCGCGCGGTACTTGATGTATCGCGAGAACTACCGCCGGCTGACGGGTCTGGTGATTCCCTTTGTGCTGACACTCATGCCAATGGGGCTGATCCTCAAGGAGCCCGACCTCGGCACAGCGCTGCTTTTTTTGCCGGTCATGCTGGCGATGCTCTTCGCCGCTGGAGCGAAGTTCAGACATTTGTTTCTCGTCAGTTGTCTGGGGGCGGCGGTTTCGCCCATTTTGTGGCTGGCCATGAATTCAGAACAAAAATCGCGCATTACGGCTCTTTTTCTACAGCGTGACGGAGGCCCGACTCCCACGGGTGACGGATATCACCTCCATCAGTCGAAACAGGTTTTGGCCCTAGGAGGCGTCAGGGGAAGTCATTGGGGTGGGACGGCGGTCGATGACCCCCTGGCCTACCATCTTCCCGCCTGCCGAACCGATTTCGTGATCTGCATGATCGGCGAGCGCTGGGGGCTGTTCGGCACGCTGGGAGTGCTGGGACTGTACCTCTTTCTACTTGCCCGCGGGCTGGCCGTGGCGGCTGGAACGCGCGAACCATTCGGCCGGCTGCTCGCCGTCGGTATCGTCACACTTCTGGGAACCCAGACGATTATCAACGTCGGGATGACCGTGGGGCTCTTGCCGGTGACGGGCATTACGCTCCCGCTGTTGAGCTATGGAGGATCGAGCCTGCTGTTCACTTGTGTGGCGCTCGGTCTGCTCATGAACATCGCCATGCACCCCGGCTACGAAATCGGGAACGATCCGTTTCGTTTCTCGAACGGCCCACCGGCGCTGAATTGAGCATAAAAAACCGCGGATGACCCGGCGATTGGTGTCTGCCGCGGTATTGGTTTGACTTGCGCGCGGAACTTATTCTACGTGAATATTCCGGGTTCGCAGGACGCCCTCTTGCAGAAACGTCTGCAAATTTTCGTCAAGATTTAACAATTCTGACCGTCACACCGGCAGCCCGCTGGCTGAATCCGCAGAAGCCCCAATGTTGCAACTTTTGTCTCAATCGTCCTTTAGAGATTTCCCGACCTAAAGACGGCATCGGTCGGCATGGCCGATGGCGCGCTCTTCGGAGCGGATCTCAAGGGTGATTTGTGAACAAGGGGCAATCCACATGGCAGCGGGTATTCGGCGTACAAAGAATTCGCCGGGCAGACGAGCGGGAGGCATGGCAGCTCCGGCCGTTCGAACGGCGATTCCCGCCCAAATACAGGGCCGTACAGCAGCAAGCGAACGATGCTCGTTCGTTGATTCGGTCTCGAGCCGGCTGACGCCGCACGAATGGCGGCGGCGGCTGGTACACATGTCTCCGGGAATCTTCCCATTCGTGTTTATGTCGATTCCGCATGCCGACCCGCTTCCCTACCAGGCGATGTTTCCGGTGGTGGCCGTCACGCTGCTTTTCACCTTGATTGCCCTTCTGAAAACCGCGCTGTTCGTGCGCCGTGGCGAACGCGGCTGGGCCACGTCTGTCATCAGCTATGCCGTAATAATTACCGCAATGCTGGTGGCGTTTCCGGCATATCCCGAACTGGGGATGACAGTGACGATCATCATTGCATTCGGAGACGGATCGGCGACGCTGGCAGGAAAGCTCATGGGGGGAAAGCGGCTTCCCTGGAACCGCCGGAAATCGTGGGTCGGTTTTTCAGCCTTTCTGCTGTGCTCGGCGCCGCTGGCCACGCTTGCGTTCTGGGGCGAAGCCCGCCCCGGGTTATCATTGCCTGTGGCTCTGGCCTGCGTCGTCCCCACGGTGCTCGCGGCCGCGCTTGCCGAATCACTGCCAACGCGAATCAACGACAACATCCGGGTGGGAGTTGCAGCAGGGCTGACAATTTCGATCACGCATGCTATGTTCGTCGGATGACAACCCGTCGCGGCAGTCGGGCCTGGCCAGCGGATGCTGCAAGGGAGTGACGGTGACCGCAGACGAATCAAGCCCGCTTTCGGCCCTCGCCACGGATGGAAAACAAGCGATGAGTCTGCTGGACGTCGTCGAACTGCGCAAGAGCTATGACGGCCATGTCGCCGTCGACGGGTTGAGTTTTTCGGTCGCGGCCGGAGAAATTTTCGGCCTGCTGGGCCCCAATGGCGCCGGGAAGTCGACGACCATGATGATGCTGGCCGGGTTGCGGGCAGCAGATTCTGGTTCTGTCACCATCGACGGCCACTCGTTCGACAGCGGAGCGCGCGAACTCAAACAGATCCTGGGTGTCGTCCCCCAGGATCTTGCGATCTATCCCGATTTGACCGCCCGCGAAAACCTCGAGTTCTTCGGAAAACTGTATGGCATTCGCGGGAAGACGCTGGCCGAGCGCGTCGATCGAATCCTCGGGCAGATCGGGCTGACACAAAACGCGAACAGCTATGGCAAGACGTTTTCGGGAGGCATGAAACGGCGGCTCAACTTTGGAGTCGCCCTGCTGCATCAGCCGAAACTGGTAATTCTCGATGAGCCCACCGTTGGCGTCGACCCTCAATCACGCTCGCACCTGCTGGATTGCGTCCGGGAATTGAGCATGGCGGGCGTGGGAGTGATTTACGCCAGCCATTATATGGAGGAAGTCGAGGCTCTGTGCCAGCGTGTGGCCATCATCGATAAGGGAAAACTGCTAACCATCGGAACGCTCGACGAGCTCTTGAGCAAGACGCGGGCCGATCTGCATCTGCGAGTGGCCGGTTCGAAGCCCAGACTCGGCCCGCGATTGGTTGGGCTCGCCGACGTTGACCCCCTGTCGGAGGGAGAGGTGCTGGTTGTCATGCATCGCAATCGGCGCGATTCGACGTTCGCCATCAACGATCGGTTGACGCTCGTGCTCGAGATTCTCAAACAGGCCGGCGCAGAATTGCTGTCGATTGAAACCAGAGAACACAACCTGGAACAACTGTTCCTGGAATTGACCGGACGCCGCCTGCGTGACTGAGGACCAGTATTTCCCATGAATGCCAGTCAGATCACCCGTAAAGACTTGCTGCTGCTTTATCGCGACCGGCGGACGCTCTCTGTGCTGGTGGCGCTGCCGCTGGCGTTCATTTCGATTCTCGGTTTTTCGACGGGGCAGCTTTTCAATCAGGGAATGAAGGCCCGCACCTACAACGTCGCGCTCGTCGACGCTGCCGACAGTCTGCTGTCAGAGAAGATTGTCGCCAAGCTGCGCGACATGAAAGCCCTCGACATCACGAATTTTTCTGACCTGAGCGCCGCGAAAAAGGCGCTGGCCGAAGACAAGATGCACGTCTTGCTGTATATCGGCCCGACGTACGACGAACGGGTGGGCGAGCTCGCATTGTGGGATTTGTTTCACCTCGATGAAGGGCGATTGAAAGATGGGCTGGCCAGTCTTGACATCCAGGTCGAATCGGGTTCGTTCCTGGCCAATGCGTCGGAGCTGGTTCGCGCCCTCGTCTTCAGTTTTGCAGTGCAGACGATTCCGCAATCGGTTCTCGATAAATACCCCAAGATCAAATTGTCGATGGCCCGTGCCGCCAGCGAAAGCAGGAAAAGTCTCGAAGATCATCTGGAAGAGCGACAACCGTCGCTGCCC
>JAYTRB010000470.1:0-5282 GCA_043746425.1 Planctomycetia bacterium | reverse complement strand
CCGGCCCTCACTGCCACTTCCTTCAAAACCGCATGGCTGACCGATTGGCTGCTCGCACCACAGCAACAGTCTCGCCACGCGCGCATGCCTGGCTTCGGCTTCTCGCGCACTGACGTTAAGGCGATGGCCGCGTTTTTCGATCACCACCTGCTTCCCGAGACGGACGAACTGGCGCCGCCAGAGATCGCAGAGAACGAACAAATTCGTCGCCAGGAAATCTTGTTCCGGTCGATCGGGTGTCTGGCGTGTCACACGCGCGGCGAAGAGGGAAGTCGCACTCTTCATGGCGGTGGCGATCTGACGAACGTCGGACGCAAGCGAACGGCCGCGTGGCTTTTCCGCTGGCTTAAGGAACCCGAAAAGCTCAATCCCGATCATCGAATGCCGGTTTTCAAGCTGGCCGATGACGAACGGCGCGATCTGGCTCTGCTGCTTGCTGGATCAAAGCGCGAGAATGAACGGCCCCCCGAAAGCGGCCCGATTCGCGACGCCGTACGACACGAGGAATTGATCGCCACGGGAAAGAATCTGATCGCCACGGCCCGCTGCGCTGCCTGCCATCGAATCGAGGGCTTTAAACCAGAAACTTTGGCGATTTCCACGCTGGAACATCCGGTGAAAGACTGGTCAAAAGCATGCACCCAGGCCGCGGCCGATCGCAATAACGTGCAACCCACTTACACACTCGCAGAAGATGAGCGGCGTGCGATTCGGGCATTTGTCGAGTCCCGGCAAGGCCCGCTCGCACCCGAAAGCCCTTTCGCCCGCGGTCAACGCCTTCTCCAACAGAAAGGGTGCTTGAACTGCCACGAGCGCGACGGCGGCCCGGGAATTGCCACTCTGGCCGGTGCAATAGCCCGGCTCGATCCCGAATTGGCGGGCCAGAGCGAGACCCTGGTTCCGCCGAATTTGACGGCCGTCGGCGATAAGCTCCGTGACGAACCCCTGACCGAGGCCATCGCGGGTACTCAGAAAAAGACGCGGCTTCCCTGGCTGCGCGTGCGGATGCCGAAGTTCGTGCATCAACCAGCCGAGGCCGCTGCGCTGGTTGCATTTCTCATCGGACACGATCGCATCCCCGAGGGAGCTCCGCTCGGCCAGCACGCCAGCAAATTGGCAGACACCAAGACCGACAATACCCAGCAGCAGACAGAGTTCCGAAAAGCCGGGCAGACACTCGCCGGGACGCGCGGCTTCAGTTGCACAGCGTGTCACAAAATCGCCGGTCATGAACCGCGGAACGTGGCTCTCGCCACGCGCGGATCAGACCTGTATCTCGTGGGCGATCGCATGCGACCCGCGTTCTTCAACCGCTGGACGCGGTCTCCGCTGCGAATTGTCCCCGGCATCGAGATGCCCTCGTTTGAACGACCTGTCGCTGGCATTCTCGAGGGCCATCTCGACCGCCAGTTGGCCGCATTGTGGGAAGCACTCAACGACAGATCGGCGCCGCCAAAGATCGACACATCGACGATCGAACAGGTGCTGATGGTCGCCCTCGGCGAGCCGCCGAAGATCATTCGCGATGTCTTCGCCCTCAGCGACCCGGTGACGCCCGAGTTCATTGCGCGGGCCTTTGCCCTCGGCTTCGATAATCGTGTCAACGTTCTCTTCGATCTCGACACGATGTCGATTCACAGTTGGTGGCACGGCGATTTCGCGCGGCAACGATCGTCTGGCAAGAGCTGGTTCTGGGAACCGGCCGCTTTGAAGACGACTCGCAGCGAGGCGTCTGCCATTGCCCTTATGAAGACAGGAAATCCCCCGCAGCCAATCATTGCGCCCCTCCACGAATCGGGACGAGTCGGCAGGCTCCTCAAATATGGCCAGGCCGCGACGCGCGGCATAGGCGTACCTGCTGCCGATCTTCGGGGAATTCGACTTGAGTATTCGCTCAAATTCGAGCTTCCGGAAAAGACTGTGGTTCTGGAAGTAACCGAACTCTACTCTCCGAAACAGGCTGCCGAAGACCCATTGGCGCGGTCCATTCAGCGAGAGGTGCATGTTACGCCGATTCTTGAAGGCTATCAGGCCGTGCTGTTGCCTGAGGGCCTGCCCCCGGCTGCGTTCCACACTGACCCGAAGACCCAGACCGCCTCCATGTCTGTCTCATACGGCGGTCAACAGACTTTGCCTGAGGCCGCGCCGGTGGCGCCTGTCACTTCGACGGCACACGTTGAAGCCGTCACAAGTGTTCCCGGATTCGACGGTGCCCGACTGCCATTGCAAGTTTCGATCATGCCCACGGCGATCACCTGGACATCCGACGGAACGCTGGCATTCTGCTCGCTTAAGGGACAGGTCTATCTCGCGCACGATACCGACGGCGACGGCATCGAAGACAAGTTGACTGTCTTTGAAGAAGGACTCGCTGCTCCCTATGGACTGATCGCCGATGGAAAAGATCTGCTTGTCGCACATAAGCCCGAGATCTTACGATTGCGCGACACCGATGGCGACGGACGGGCCGACGTGCGAGAAGTCGTTGCCGACGGTTGGGGATACACCGCCGATTATCACGACTGGACGACCGGCATCGTCCGCGATTCGCAGGGAAGTCTGTTCGTTGGCACCGGCAGTGATTACGCCAGCCCCGGACGCGATCGCGAAAAATCGCGGTGGCGCGGTAAAGTGTTGCGGATCGACCGAAAGGGAAACGTGACGCCCGTGGGACACGGCTTTCGCTATCCGACAGGACTGGCCATCACCCCTGACGATCAGGTCTTCGTCTCAGATAATCAAGGTGTGCAGAACACCTTCAACGAGATCAACCATCTAGTCGTAGGGGCCAACTACGGCGTGCCGAGCCTGTACGAAGAACCTTTCGCCGCCGCGGCCACTCTGCCGGCCGTTCAGGCGCCGCATCCCTGGACGCGAAGTGTCAATGGAATTTTCTTCCTGCCACGGCCGTACCTGCCGGCGTCTCTCTCGGGACACGGCATCGGTTGCGAATACGACAACCGCTTTCTCGTGCGCTTCACGTTGCAGCCTGTCGGCCCGACATTTCAGGGAGCCGTATATCCGTTCAGCGTGCCGACCCCGGCCAACTCACGCGAAGGTTTCAGCGGCACGCTGTGCGGCGCGGTTTCGCCGCGGGGCGACATTTATATCGGCAGCATCCACGACAGCGGCTGGCTGGGGGGAACAAACGTCGGCGACATCGTTCGCCTGCGATCCAATGGCAAGCTGCCGGTGGGAATCGGCGAAATCCGCGCTGCTTCCGACCGGTTCCGGATTACGTTGACGGCTGCGCTCGATAAAACCGCCGCGGCCCGGGTCGAGAATTACGAACTCTCGGGCATTACCCGCAAATGGCAGGGAACCTACGCGACGCCCGACTCGAACCGGCATAGGCTCGAAGTTCAGAGCGTTGAAGTTGCCGCCGACGGCCTGTCAGTTGTCATTCGCACCTCTCAACCGCTTGAGGGGTACGTCTATGAAATCAACTGCGGCAAGATCGGCCCGGCCCGGCAGCGAGTGCTGTGGCCCGCAACCGCGCATTACACTTTCAATAAGGCACCCACCAGCGCCGATTGAATGGTCGCTGCGACGAGCAGTGCAAAACAATAGAGTGTCCGTGTTACAGAGAATTGCGAACTGGCCCATCGCCGCAGAGTCGTCGGTCGCTGTTTCAACCTGCGAAATTTCAGAGTAGTCGCCGGCCACCTCCCCCGCTATAATTCGGCCGACACAGCAGTGCCAGTCTTGTAAGACCTTTCCGGAGCGCGGACGATGGATCACGAGTTGCGAGAAAAATGTCAGGATCTGATCACCCGGATCAAGCATTTACAGGACTCTCTTTGACCTCCCTGGCAAACAGTCACGCGCTGCGGCGATCAACGAACAAATGGCGGCTCCCGGTTTCTGGGACAATGCCAGCGCGGCCCAGCAACTGGTGGCCGAGCTGCGGCGCTTGACGCTGGAAATCAAGCCGCTTAAAGAACTGCAATCGGCCGCCGACGATCTGGCGGTGCTGATGGAATTCGCCATTGAAGACAAGACCGGCGGCAGCACCCGCGAACTGGTGCAGGTTGTCGACGGGCTTACCCAAAAGCTGGCGACCGTCGAATTGCAGGCGATGCTCTCGAAGCCCGAAGATTTTTGCGGGGCGTATTTGAGCGTTCAGGCGGGGGAAGGGGGAACAGATGCCTCTGACTGGGCGGCCATGCTCTTGCGCATGTTCCAGCGCTGGGCCGAAGACAACGGCTTTACGACCGAACTGCTCGATATGTCGGAAGCCGAAGAAGCTGGTATCCGCAGCGCGACTCTGGCGATTCGCGGCGACTACGCCTTCGGGCACCTGCGGGGCGAAGTCGGTGTGCATCGCCTGATCCGCATCAGCCCCTTCGACGCTGCCGGCCGCCGGCAGACTTCATTTGCCGCCATCGACCTCGTCCCCGAGCTTAACGACGATACGACGATCGAAATCGACTGGGACAAAGACGTTCGCGAAGACGTCTTTCGGGCCAGCGGCGCCGGCGGACAAAAAGTCAATAAAACCTCCTCGGCGATTCGCCTCACGCACCTGGCGACCAACACCGTCGTCCAATGCCAGAATGAACGCAGCCAGCACAAGAATCGCGCGATCGCCCAAAAAATGCTGATCGCCAAGCTCTATCAGATTGAGCAGGACAAACGCGACGCCGACTTGGCGGCCAAACGCGGCGAAAAAACCAAGATCGGCTTCGGGGGGGGGACGATTCGCACCTACGAGCTCAACCCCACGCAGCGCGTCAAAGACCACCGCACGCTGTGCGTCTCAAACAACCCCGGCCGCGTCCTCGACGGCGATCTTAAGCCGTTTATTGAGGCGTATCTGCGCGAGCAGATCGGCAAGGTCGAGCACAAGTAAATGTCGAGCGTCTCACCCCGACTGCTCACACCGCGACAGCCCCCGGCAGGCGAATTCGGGGGCGTCGGGTGTTGTTGTGCCACAGCTCAGACGACTTTGGGCGGGTGCCTGCCGCAGCCATTGCCCGATTACCGCGAGTAGTAGTACAGCTCGGGGTCGTCGACGATCCATTCGGTCGACCATGTCCTTCCGTCATCCTGATTGACGACGTTGAAGAAAAACGTATTCAGCTTTTCGGCCGTGTGACCGTAGGGCTTGGTGGTCGTGATATGGTCATTTTCTGTCAGTGGATCGACCCCCGGGCTGGCGTAAAAATGCGTCATCCCGTCAGGCGTAAATGACATGCCCAACGTCCACCACCCGGTCTTGGTGATTCGCGGTCCGACGATGTCTTCTCCTTGTGTTCCGGCCCGCACCAGCAGCACGGCCG
>JAYTRB010000469.1:0-2413 GCA_043746425.1 Planctomycetia bacterium | reverse complement strand
TTGCCATTGAAGGCCTGGGAAATCGTATGCACGTTCTGATTGGTGGGGATATAGGCGTTGGCTCGCACGTCGAGGTACGTGCCGAGCCATTCCAAGCTGCCGCCGAGCTGGTCGTACAGGTTCGTGCCGTTATTGTCGTGGTCCCACCAGGCGCCGCCGCCGATGATGCGTTGCGTCCCCGGGTTCAGCCAGCGTACGCCAGTACCCAGGTTTCCGGCCCAACTGGCCGAATTGTACGTGACGTAACCACGCGGACTCATCCAGAAGATCAACTCGTCGGGAATGGCGGCGATCGGCTGAAACGCCGCGAAGGTCTGGTAACCGCGCAGATACCCGACCCCGTCGCCGGCGTTCGACTGCAACATGAAATTGCGGTTGTCGAAGATGCTGCGGGTGTGGATGTCGTCGGTCCCCGCCTCGCCGTCTGCGGGAAAGCTGCTGACCGAAGTCTGGCCTGGAACGGGCTGCTGCGCCAGAACCCGATTCGCCAGGGTCCCAGAGAGCAAAATCGCCAGGCAGAGGCTGACTCTAGCCGTGTTCATGTACTGCTCCAACCGGATGCCGGGAAGATGAGCGATGATCGAACCCTTTGCATGAAATCGTCAGGATGTACGAAATCGTCAGGCTGCATGGAATGCGCGAACTTTGGCGAAAACATCGCTATTCGGGCGTGTATTGATGTTTCGGAAGAACGAAACCCTGCGGATTAGTCAAACTGGGAAAAATTGCGTGAGATTTTCGATTCTGCCGGTTGTAGTGAGCGTTTAGTCCGCATTTCTCACAAGTATGGGGATTTTCGCGACAGTGTTTTTGTAGCTGAACTCGCCAGAGCTCAGACGATAGCTCGATGACGGTCTGAATTCTGGCGAATTCAGCTACGATCGCTGGGAAATGTGGGTTAACGGGCTGCCGGCTTGCGATTCGGGGAGACGGGGATCGAGCGCGTCGGTTCGGCAGGCAAGGTTCCTGACGTGCTCTCCTCAGTGGCTTCGTCGCCGCGCTCGGCTTCGTAGCGATGATTCAAATAACTGATCACGGCCAGTGTGATGTCGTCATGGCTGCGATGGTAAATGATGGGCTGTGCTGCGGTCTGTTGGAACATGCGGTAGTCTTTGGCGGCCGCGATCTCGCGGTCAATTTGCAGGACCAGGGTGTAACCGCTCTTGTCGCAGAACAATTTGAGCGCCTCCTGCAAATCCTGATAAACGGTCAGCGAGACTTTCGCGCCTTGAATCTTCATGTCGCGCTCGGCAGACGCTTTGTAGGTCTTTCGTGAAGTGTCGAGTTGGTACAGCTTCTTCTCGCTCGTGCGATACTCGTCGCTGTCCTGCTCGATTTTCGCCTCCTGCACCGATTTGGCGATGGCCTGCATCTCTCCGCTGATTTGCTGGATTCTCGCGTTGCCAGCCTCGAGGGAGGCTTTCATCTCGGTCACCTTGTCCGCCGCTTTCTTGTAATCTCTAAGAACGACCTGGAAGTCGACCAAGGCGATTTTGAGCGGCGGAGAGGCTTGGGGCGCGTGTTTCGCGTCCCGGTCGTGCGCGCCCTGTGCGTGCGAGTCAGTGGCGGCGTTCGTGCCCCGCGGGGCGGCCGGGCCGTTCTGCCCGCGAACGCTGGGCAGCCAGACAAAGGCCCCGCACAAGGCGGCAGCCGTCATGACGGCAATGAGCGTTTTTTTCATGTGCGATCGATTCCCAAGGGCGAAATGCAATGCGATCCGGCCCATGCCAGACGCAAACCGGCCTGCCTGACGCGACGCGCATGGCGACGGCCAAGTATGGCAAGTATTGAAATTGGTTTTTGAGAACGAGAGAGGAGGTCGAGGGGGGTATATGGCAGAGAACGTAAAAACCGTCAAGAGTGAATTTGAAGAAAGCGGCGAAAAATCTCCTGCGAGACGCAGAAACGTGACCTAGACTTGTCGAGAGCGAAAAACCTGAACCTGCCACCCGATCTTGGAGCGACATTCATGTCGGCAGACCCCTGGAGCCGTCCCACCCTCAGCGATCTCAGACGAATCCTCGAGAGCATCGAGCCGTCGGAAGAGACTCACAACCGGGAAGCCGAACGGATCGAATTATCGGTGCCCGCCGAAATCGTCACGCAACGAGGCAACACGGTGGCCGCGATGACGCGAGAAATCAGCCGCACCGGTATCGGACTGGTCCACAAGGGGACGGTGACGCCCGGCGACGTGCGCGTCAAGCTGGCCAGCGACGCCCGCGAGTTCGAGTACAGCGTGCGAATTGAATGGTGCCTCCCCTGCGACGAGGGGATGTTTCTCTCCGGCGGACGATTTCTGGCGAAGTTGTCTTAGCAGCCCGTTGAAAAAGGGTAATCAACATCGAGCCGCGACCGTTAGGGAGCGGTTTTTCGAGAATTAGGGACAACCTAAACCGCTCCCTGACGGTCG
>JAYTRB010000468.1:0-5809 GCA_043746425.1 Planctomycetia bacterium | reverse complement strand
ACACCAGGCGACGGTGTTTTTTTGCCAAACGTGGCCGACAAATCTTTGTGCCATTGGGATTTCATGTTCGCGAGCAGCACCCGGTCTTGCGGGCGCTTGGGTCCGGCCATCGACGCCACGACGGTACTCAGATCGAGTGCGAGGGTACTGGTGAATGCAGGCTCAGGTGAGGCGGAAGTGCGGAACAGACCTTGTTCCTTGTAATACCTCTCAACCAGGTCGATTTCGTCTTTCGTTCGGCCGGTGCGTTCGAGATAACGCAGAGTTTCAGCATCGACGGGAAAAAAGCCCATCGTCGCCCCGTATTCGGGGGCCATGTTGGCCAGCGTGGCCCGGTCGGGAAGGCTCATTGCGTCGAGACCAGGTCCGTAGAACTCGACGAATTTGTTAACTACCCCGTGCTTGCGGAGCATTTGGGTCACCGTCAGCACCAGATCAGTCGCCGTCGACCCTTCGGGGAGTTGCCCTGAAAGACGGAATCCGACCACTTCGGGCAGCAGCATGTAAATCGGTTGGCCGAGCATGACGGCTTCGGCTTCGATTCCACCGACTCCCCAGCCGACGACCCCCAGCCCATTGATCATCGTTGTATGGCTGTCTGTTCCGACGAGGCTGTCGGGAAAGGCGATGCCGTCGCGGGTGAGGACGACCTTTGCAAGATATTCGAGATTCACCTGGTGGACGATGCCGGTGGCGGGGGGGACAACGCGAAAATTATTGAACGCTTTTTGGCCCCACCGCAAAAACTGGTAACGTTCGCGGTTGCGCTGAAATTCGAGGTCGACGTTTTGTCCAAGTGCCTGGGCGGTCCCGAAAAAGTCGACCTGCACAGAGTGGTCAATGACCAGATCGCACGGAACAAGAGGCTGAATTTTCTCGGGATCGCCCCCCATGCGGACCATCGCACTGCGCAGAGCCGCAAGATCGACGATGGCGGGGACACCGGTGAAATCCTGCAAGACGACGCGTCCGGGCATAAAGGGAATTTCAATTGACTTGGGAGCCTTGGCGTTCCAGTTTGCCAGATCCCTGACGTGCGTTTCGGTGACAATGAAGTTGTCGAGCTTCCGTAGACAGGCTTCGAGCAGAACGCGGATCGAAAAGGGGAGAGTCTCGATTGGCCCGACCTTGGCGGCGGCCAGTTTCGGCAAGCTGAAAATCGTGAATTCGCCACTGTTTGTCTGGAGTCGCTGTTCGGCGCCAAACGGATTCTTACTGAGCACGTTGACTTCTCCTGGTTTTGTACGTCAGGTTTTTGGCGTCAGGCATCTCAGCCTGATGCGTTCTCCGATCGGGCTATTCATCGACTATCGGACGTTGTCTGTCGGACGTTATTTCGTCACAGTGTCTGGCTGAGATTCAAGTTAACGATTTCGTTCGGCGGCTCGCGCGACAGCCAGGAATGGCTGACTTTCGTCCCTTTCACGGATGCTATCACTGTAGCGGAAGAATGAGAAGCGAAGTAAGACATCGGCCCGAGGCCCGCGGGCCAGCGACATTTGCCGGGCAAGAGGGCGCCCGCACAAGTCAGGGCAGCGGCCGCACTGAGGCCAAACGGGGAAGGGTGGGTTGTTGACTGTCGGCAGCGCCAGCACAGGAATTCCCTACAAAAATGTTCGCTTAAGCGTTGCATTTTGGATGGCAGATCGCCTTCCTTGACAGCCCGCAATAAGCTATCGTACTATGCAATTTCGCTTTCCAGCAGACGCGTTTTCGTGTTTGAGAGTGAGGACTTGTTTCTCCTCTGGGCGGCGAGGCTACGTAACCTTCAGAATTCAAGGCTTTTAGAACGGCGGCAGTTTCAATGGCAGTTCCCAAGAGAAAACAGTCTCACTCGCGCTCGGCTAAGCGGCGCAGTCATAACGCAATCAAGCCGATGCAGCTTGTTTATTGCCCGCAATGTGGCACGGCGGCACCGAGCCATGTGGCTTGTCCCAAGTGCGGGCATTACCAGGGAAGGACGGTCATCGAGACCGGGAATTGATCTCCCATGCGCATTGCTCTGGACGCGATGGGGGGGGATTTCGCTCCCGAACCGAACGTCGAGGGGGCTATTGCGGCGGTCGCTGAAACCCCCGATCTCCACATCATACTTGTCGGCGATCGTGAAACGCTTGAAAAGCGACTTGCCGGGGCTGGTTATTCGGGAAAGGCTATCGAAATCCTCGGCTCCGAAGGAGTGGCCGGGATGGACGAAAAGCCTACCGAGGCCCTCCTCAGAAAGCCAAAATGTTCCATCGCCGTTTGCTGGAAGCTGATGGCGGGTAAAGAAGTCGATGCCGTTGTCAGTGCGGGCAGCACGGGCGCGGTCGTCGCGGCCGGACTGCGTACGCGGTTATTTCTTAAGGGAGTGAAGCGGCCGGGAATTGCCGTGGCGCTTCCGACTCTGCGGGGGTATTCGGTTCTGCTCGATGTAGGGGCAAACCCGGGGGCTCGTGCCGAACATCTCATGCAGTATGCCGTGATGGGGGCCATCTATGCTCGCGAAGTTCTGGGTATTGATGCGCCGCGAGTGGGCTTGATGAATATCGGCAGCGAAGACGGGAAGGGTAATGAACTGGTTCGTGAGACGCACGCGCTGCTCACGAAGTCGCACATTCGCGAGCAATATATTGGCAATGTCGAGGGACGCGGGTTGTATCAAGGCGAGGCTGACGTGCTCGTATGCGAGGGGTTCGTCGGCAATGTCGTGCTTAAAGTCAGCGAGGGAATGGCCGACATGATGCTGCGTAAGTTGTCGGCAGACGTAACCGATCAATTAGCGACCGAAAAACACCTGGCCCAAGAAGCCTTTCGGTCGATCGCCAAGCGGTATTCATACCACGAATCGGGTGGTGCGCCGCTGTTGGGGGTCGACGGTATCTGTATGATCTGCCACGGCTCAAGTAATTCGCGTTCGATTTACAATGCCTTGCGAAGGGCCATCGCATTTCAGGATCGCCGGATCAACCCGCAGATTGTCGCAGAGCTGGGCCAGGAAGCGGGCGAATGACATCGTGTCCGTTTTTGTAGAGCGGAATTGAAGGAACTGCCGCGTGGCAAATATTGCACTTATGTTCCCCGGACAGGGGGCACAACATGTGGGAATGGGGCGGCAGATTGCCGAAAAATATCCCCGGGCCCGCGAATTGTATGACCGCGCCGGCGCAATTCTGGGGTATGACCTGGCGCAGAAATGCTTTGAAGGCCCGGTCGCCGAGCTCGATACGACCGAAATCAGCCAGCCGGCAATTTTCGTGACCAGCCTGGCGGCCCTCGAAATGCTGCGGGCCGAGTCGGCTGACGTCGCGAATTCGTGTGCCATGGCGGCAGGGCTCAGCCTGGGCGAGTACACGGCCCTGGTGTTTGCCGGGGCGCTCTCGTTTGAAGACGGGCTGCGGGTCGTACAGCGGCGGGGCCAGGCGATGCAGGCGGCTGCGGATGCAACCCCATCGGGGATGGTCAGTGTCCTGCTGCTTGATCGCGAGAAGGTTGAGGCCCTTTGTCGGGAAGCTGGTTCGGCGGGCTTGCTGCGGGTCGCGAATTACCTGTGTCCGGGAAATACTGTATTATCAGGTACGAAACAGGCCTGTGCCCGGGCTGGCGAACTGGCGGAGCTGGTCGGCGGAAAGCAGGTTCAATTGGCAGTTGCGGGGGCCTTTCACACCGAGATCATGAAACCTGCCGATGCGCGGCTGGCCGCGGCCCTGGCAGAAGTTTCCATAAAACGGCCGGCGATTCCGGTATACTCGAATGTTGACGCCCGGGCGCATGAAGATCCGCGGGAAATCCGCGAAATTCTGGTGCGACAGGTCGTCAGTCCGGTATTGTGGGAAGAGAGCGTGCGGAACATGCTGGCGGCCGGGGCCGACCAGTTTTACGAAGTTGGCCCCGGAAAAGTTCTGCGTGGGTTGCTTAAGCGAATCGATCGAAAGACCGAATGTCAGACGATAAATGATTCATAGCAGCGGGTTGAATTGAAGAAAGGTTGCCAACGCTTGCGTCGGAGCGCGAGATACATCATTGTGAGGCGGGCTGGGGACGGGAGAGAATCGCCGAAGTGAGCCCGGCGGCGATTTGTCGTGTTGGAATTTACACGGCGCAGCAAACCCGATATATCTGGGCCGATAACGCATTGGGCGGTCGTGCCTTAGTAGCCATTCGGAGGAATTTGGCGTGTCAGTAGAAGAAAAGGTCATCGGGATCGTCAGCGAACAACTGCAGATCCCCAAGGAAGAAATCGCTGCCGATAAGTCGTTTGTCGACGACTTGAAGGCCGATTCGCTGGATGTCGTGGAACTGGTGATGGAGTTTGAAGACGTCTTCAAGATCACCATTCCCGACGAAGATTATGAAAAAATCAAGACGGTCGGTGATGCCGTCAAGTACATTGAGGCAAAGCAATAACGCCATGACCAGGCGCGTTGTCGTCACCGGCATGTCGGTTGTTACTGCTTTGGGTTCCGAGACTTCCGAGTTTTGGGACAAGCTGTGCGCCGGCAAGAGCGGCGTGAGTCTGCTCGAACGTTTCGATTGTTCTGAGTTCAAGGTTCGCTTCGGAGGCGAAATCAAGGACTTCGATCCGTCGGAATGCATCCCCGCGCGCGAAGTCAAACGACTCGACCGTTTCTGCCAGTTTGCGGTTTTTGCCGCCGTCAAGGCGATTCGGCAGTCGGCCATCGACTTTTCGCAGGGGGATGCCTTCCGTTATGGCGTCATTATCGGAAGCGGCATTGGGGGCCTCAATGAAATCGAAGAGCAGCACTGCACGCTCTTTGATCGCGGGCCCAACCGTGTTTCGCCGTTCATGATTCCTAAACTCATGGTCAATGCGGCCAGCGGCAATATTTCAGTCATGTTCGGCCTGCGCGGGCCGAATTGTGCCATTGCCACCGCCTGCGCCTCGGGCTCGAACGCCATCGGCGACGCTTTCAAACTCATCCAATACGACCGTGCCGACGTCATTGTTACCGGCGGCAGCGAGGCGGCCATTACCCCCATGGGGCTGTCGGGCTTCGCGCGCATGAGCGCTCTGTCGACACGCAACGACGATCCGCAGCGTGCCAGTCGTCCTTTCGATCGCGATCGCGACGGTTTCGTAATTGCCGAGGGGGCGGGCATAGTCGTTCTTGAAGAGTACGAATTCGCCCGCCGGCGTGGCGCGACGATTCTCGCTGAAGTGCTGGGTTATGGAGTTAGTGCCGACGGAAACCACATGACGGCCCCCGACCCTGAGGGCCGCGGCGCCTCGCACGCCATGGAATTTGCAATCAAAGACGCCGGGCTGAATCCTGATGCGATTGGCTATATTAATGCCCACGGCACCAGTACCCCGCTGGGCGATAAGGCCGAGACGCTGGCGATCAAGAAGGTTTTCAATTCGCACTCCAGGTCTGTGGCGGTTTCGAGCACCAAAAGCCAATTGGGGCATCTGCTGGGGGCTTCGGGCGGCGTCGAGTTTGTTGTCGCGGTCATGGCACTGCAAAACAATGTCATTCCGCCGACGATCAACTTAGAGAATCCTGATCCTGACTGCGATCTCGATTATGTGCCCAACGAACCGCGCTCGAAGGAATTGCGGTACGTGATGTCGAACAGCTTTGGCTTCGGGGGCCATAACGCGTGCCTGGTCCTGGGGCCGGGGTAAGTGTTTCTCGGTAAGGCACGTCGGGCACAGAAGCGACTCGCACGATATCGACCTGCCGGGCTGCTTGGGTTCGCCAGGGTGCATCGGAGTGCCGCCGGGCTTTAACGGCTGCCGTGCCCATCAGGAACCCCCCGATGTTCGACCCCGTGGATTGTTGTAAGAATGTAATTGGCTAATGCAGCA
>JAYTRB010000467.1:0-21243 GCA_043746425.1 Planctomycetia bacterium | reverse complement strand
GGCCGAACGTGCGATTGCGGCGCCGACCGCAGCGGGGCAGGATTCTTCAAACGAGGCTGTGAATATCGCCCGTGCGACAGATTTCTAACCTGGCCACCTGCGACGGGCACGAAGAACCAAGAATCCACCGACCACCACGAGGAGGAGCAACGTCCCACCGAGCACGACATTCAACCATTTGGCGCCCCCAATCAGTTCGGCGCCGATCGCTTTCAAAAGCAGCCCAGTTGCGTCGTTGCCCACTGGGGGACTTGGAATTCTCGTTCGCAAAAGCAGAGCAATTCGGCGATCTTCGGCATCAATCAGCTGTTTGCGATCTTCCCACAAATCCCTTCTCTCGCCCGTGTACGTTTCGCTCACACCGCTGCCGGTCGTCACTTTCACACCTTCGGGAAGGCTATCCTTCCGAATAGAAAACCGACTGGCGTCAATTTTGGGATTGATCGTCAATTCAGTCACCTCAAAGTCTTTTATCTCCTGAACCCAGTTCCGCACCCGTGCGCGGATCGGGAACCATCGGTCGCCGCCCCCCGCTGCGTCAGGAAATTTCTCGAACTCAGAGACGTCGAATCCGTGCAGAAGCCTCGGGGATTTTCCGGGTGGAAACTCAACCATTTCGATCCCCCGGGGCAGATAGTCATGCGCCGGATCGAGCCATACGCCAAACGGCCGAACGCCATCGATGAGCTGCACGATATGGACGCAATTCCCTCCATTCATCTCTTGCAGACCCTCGATTCTGATGTTCGGATCGCGCAGCATCACGGGCAGCGTTCGCATTCCCATCCTGAAAAGACGTAAGCCGGTAAAGTCCCACGGATAATAATGATCTGCGATCTCATCCCGCCCGCCGATGTTCAATTCCCATGGAATGTCAGACGGAACCTCCATTTCAACGGGACTTGTTACACGCGAAAACATGAGACTGTACGACTGGATTCCGTCGAACGCTTTCAACTCATGAAGCTGAAATCGAAGCTGTCTTCCGTTCATTCCCGGAAGGTAGGCGGCCTTGCAAGAATTCGCGTGAGATTTCCCAGTGCAGATGTGACGAGAATCCACGCGACAGCCACCGACGCATCATAACGATATTCTGTGCAGCAAAGCTTGAGGCGTCAAGAATTTATTTGACAAGCGGTGTTTTCTCACGCTCTGCCCGCAAATGTCACCTGGAAACACGCTGCCCGCCAGCTGGTTGTCTAGGTAAACTGCCATTTGCAGATTGCCCGATCCTGCTAAAATCCCGCCTCTTTCTATGCGTAATCTGGCGATTGAAAAGAGGGGAGCGGACGCTTGAAAATTCGCAGTCGCACTTTGACGAAGTTCGTCGGCTGGCTGGTTTCGGTCATTTTTCGAACTTTAAGCCGCACGCTTCAACTCCGTGGATTCGTCGAAGCCGAGCACACCGACCTCACAGTGGATGCCCAGCGGGGTTACATTTACGCCTTGTGGCACGATTCCATTCTCATTCCGCTGGCGCGACACTCGCTTAAGCCGCAAAAGGTCGGCGCTCTCGTCAGCCGGCATCAGGATGGCGAATATCTGGCCGAGCTCATGCATTACAGCGGCATCCGATCAATCCGCGGCTCGACGGCCCGCGGGGGAGATCAAGCGCTGCGCGAGCTCATCCGCCTGGGCGACGACTGGCACATTTTCATTACCCCCGATGGCCCGCGCGGGCCGCACCATCAGGTCAAGGCCGGCCTCGTCTACCTGGCGTCGCGCACCGGCCGGCCCATCATCCCCATGGCCTCGCATTGCGAAAATGCCTGGTATTTTCCGGGGAAATGGACGGGGCTTTTCATCCCCAAGCCCTTCAGTCGCGGCTGCTATCTGGGGGGCGATCCGATTTCGATTCCGCCCGATCTCTCGCGCGAACAGATTGAGTTCCATCGGGCTCGGATCCAGGCGGAAATGGAACGACTGGAAAAGAAACTCGCCGGCATCGTGCAGGGCGAAGCCCCGACCCGCGACTTCCTTCGCGCGGCTTGAACCTCTGTTTTGGCGTTTGGGCCGTCGGCCACTGGGCGAAACGGGTAAAACACCGCCTCAAAACGTTCGGGAAAGCGATTCGACAGTTGTGTCGATGTGTATCGCTCTCGGGCCGGTATCGTCACTGATCGGTGGGCCACGGCCCGGTCGTTAAAACTCCCGGCCCCAGACCCCTTCCCTCCAAACCTCGGCGCGGATATGTTTAAGGAATGACATGCAACCTTCGCCATTCTGCGACGGAAGAGAACTTATGAACCTGCGCTGCCGGGTTATTCTGAGTTTAGGGATTATCATTGCGGCATCCCTCCCCGTACGGGCCGCTGAGCCGTATCTTGAGTTTGTCGAGGGCTTGCGCCAGCACTCCTACCACGATTACGCCCTCATTTATCTCGATAAGCTAGAAAAACGGGCCGACGTTCCGGCAGAGGTCAAAGAAGTCATTCCCTTCGAGAAGGCAATTACTCTTCTGGCCGCCGCGCACCGATTGACCAGTCCCGAAGCGCAAACATCGCAACTCGATCAGGCGCGGGCCTATCTGGAACAGTTTCTGAAATCCAGCCCCGGCCATGCCATGGCAGGGCGGGCGAACACAGAACTGGCGAATGTCATCGTCGGCCGGGGGAAAGTCGACGTTCTGAAATCCAAGTCTCCGGGCAATGCGGCCCAGAAAGCCGAACTCCAGAAAAAAGCTCGCGCCCATTTTGCCGAAGCCCGCCAGGTCTTTCAGGCGGCCCACGACCGGTATAAGGAGGCCTTCGACAAATTCGGCAGCGGCTTCATCAATCCGAACGAGAAGGTGAAATACGAAGCAAGAGAAACGGCCTATCGCAATTACATTCAGGCGCAGCTCAATCTGGCAGTCATGACTTACGAAGAAGCCCAGACATACGACAAAGGCTCGCCCGAGAACAAGAAGATTCTGACTGAGGCGTCTAAGGCATTCGACGCGATTCACGGGCGCTATCGTCAGCAGATCGCTGGTCTGTATGCCCGCATGTGGGAAGGCAAGTGCTTCGAGGAGCAGGACGACATTACGAAAGCACTGGGCTTTTACAACGAGCTTCTGGGGCATGGCGAGGGAAAGTCTGGCCCGGCCCTCAAACGGCTTCAAGACCGCGTTCTGCATTTTCGCCTGGTTTGCCTGAATCGCGAACAACGCAAAGATTACCAGGTCGTCATCGACGAAGCTCAGAAATGGCTTAAAGAGAACCGCAATCAGGTATCAACCCCTTGGGGGCTTGGAATTCAGTGGGAATTGGTTCGCGCTCTGGAAATGCTGGGTAAGAAAGAGGAAACGCCAGAACCCGAGAGGAACCGGTTGTTCCAACAGGCCTTGACGTCGGCCCGAGCGATCAATCGCTTTCCCGGAGAGTACAAAGATGGGTCGACGGCAATCATCCAGCGGCTCCTGGTCGGGCTCGATCGCGAACCGGGAGATCCAAAAGACTTTGCCACTGCCCTGGGTACGGCCCGCAATCTCACCTCCGAAATCGCCAAGCTCAATAAGCTGTTGCAAGACGCCACCGGGCCCGAACGCGAAAAGCTCATCGGCGATTTGCAGCCGGTACTCAAAGAGACGGCCCGAATTCTGAACATCGGGCTTTCGGTAACGACTCCCAAGGATGACGCCAAAGAGGTCAACCTGGCACGGTACTATCTGGCGTACGTGTATTACAGCATGCGTGATGGCGCCGTCGATCGCAGCTACGACGCGGCCGTCCTGGCCGAGTATGTCGCTCGCAAATCTGTGGTTACATTTCCCGATGCCGCGCTCGAAGCCGCTTATCTGGCGCAGGCCGCATACATTCAGGCATACCATCACCCTCCGCAAGACAAGCGTGCGGCCGACCTCAAGAAAGCCGCCGATTTTAAACGGATCATCGCCGCGTGCAATTTCATTACCGACAACTGGCCCACCAGCGACAAAGCCCACGACTCGCGAATGGAACTGGGGCGGGTTTACAGTGAAATTGGCCAGCCGGCCGAAGCGGCCAAGTATTTTCTGCAGATTCCCGAAACGGCGTCGCAATACCTCGTCGCGCAGCTCGCCGCCGGAAATGCCTTCTGGGTCGCCTATCTTACCGAATCGATCCGCCCTGAAGACGAGCGGAAGCCAAAGGAAGAGCTCGACGGGCTGCTCAAACGTTCGACCGAAATTCTGCGTGACGGCCTGGTGAAATTCGAGGCTCAGCTCCCGGGCGAGATCGCGCAGGTCGATCAAACAAAGCTCGATCGGTTGACCCGGGCCAAACTGAACTATTCACAGATCCTGAACGCCTCGGGGGATTATAAAGGAGCCTTGTCGCTGCTCACAGAAGGGCGGCTGCCAATCGTTGCCGCCGTCGCCGCCCCTGAGGGAGACGAAGCGAAGCGTCCTCCGGCAGGGTACATTGCGAGTCGGCAGTTCGCCGGCGCGGTATATCAGGTCGTGCTGCGCACTTATGTGGGCCTGCAAAACCTCGACAAAGCCCGCGAGACGATGCGCGAGCTCGAAAAAATCGTGGGGACGGGCGGGGGCGGGGCGTCGTTGACGCAAATCTATCTCGATCTAGGTAAGGAGCTGCAGAAAGAAGTCGAACGCCTGCAGGCGGCCCGTGATCCGCGGTTGGCAGAAGTCCTCAAATCCTTTGAAACATTTCTTGAAGACATGTCGAACCGTAAGGAAGGCCAGGATTACAACAGCCTGACCTGGGTCGCCGAAACATATCGCGCCTTGGGCGAAGGCCTGCAACAGGGCGATGCCTCAAAGGCCGAAGGCTATTTTGGCAAATCCTTTGCAGCGCTCCAATTCTTGCTTGATGAAGATGCCCGAAAGCCCGGCTTCATCCCCGCGGGGGCGGCTTTGGGAGTCAAACTCAAAGCGGTGAAATCGAAACGCTTGCAGAAAGATTTTGAAGAGGCCCACAAGCGGCTCCTCGCCATACTGGATGAAAAAAGCAAGGCGCTTGATGTGCAGGAGGAAGCGGCCCAGCTCTTTCAGGATTGGGCCGCGCGCGGCGAACTCGAAAAGTGGGACATAGCCATCGAAGGCGGATCGGCGAACAAAAAGAACAAATCCGACAAAAAGGTCTGGGGATGGTTCGGTCTGGCCGAGAAACTCAAGTCAAGCCTGCTGTCGAGACCCAATCCCGAATATGAGCGGCAGTACCTCGACGCCAGTTACCACGTTGCAGACTGCTGGTTCAAATACGCCTCGGCCCAGTCGACGAACGCCGCCCAAAAAAAACTGCTGATCGAAGCCTACAAGGCGGTGCGGCGCCCGGCCGCGCTCGTCCCCAACCTGGGGGGAGGCGAAACGTGGGCCCGGTTCAATGCACTGTATCGCAAAATTCAAGACGAGATGCTCAGCTTGGGCATGGAACAGATGCGGGGAAAAGAGGTCGCCGATTTCGAGAAGCGTAACCTGACCAAAGAGGAACGGGCAGAAGTCGAGGCCAAACTCAAGCAAGCGCGGGACGCCGAAATCGCGGCGGTCGACGGCGAGGCACCTGCCGGCAAGAAGCCCAAAGCCAAAGGGAACCGCAAAAATAAGGGCAAAGATAAAGCGAAAGCTGCCGCGGAAACAAACTGGGCGCCGATCGTCGTCGTCATTGTCCTGATACTGATCGCGGCGAGCGGCGGGGCCTATTTTTTCCTGGCGGGGCGGAAGAAAAAGAAGCGGCGACGCGCCGTTGTGGCAGATGACGCCGACATTGATTTTGGCGAACCGCGGCCTCCGACCGTCAGAACCAAGGTGTAACATGGCACATTGCCGAACTGACGCAGCCTGTATTTCTCTGACGGCTTTGCGTGAGCCAGCTTTTTTTCACGTCAGAGAATCGCAAGATTGAATTCAAACCCGCAACTTTCACCCAGCGTTTACGACGGGATAACCGTTACCATGATCCGACGACACCTGCATACATCCTTGGCGCTCTTCGCCATCTGCATCGCCGTCGGCTCCCGCGCGGGCGCCGCCGAGACGATCAATCGCAAGCACGATAAGTCCCTTTCGGGTGAAGTGACCGGTGTCACCAAGACCGAAGTTCAGCTCAAGGTCAAGACACCCAAAGAAGACACCATTAAGGTGCCGGCCAATGAAATCGCCAGCATCGTCTGGGGTACCGAACCTCCCGAATACAAGCTGGCCGCCAGCGACGAAAACGGCGGACGCTACCAGAAGGCGATTGACGGTTATCAAACGGCTCTGAAGTCGAACAAGGCATCCAATCCAAGTCTCAAGGCCGATATCGAGTTTGGAATTGCCCGCGCCTCGGCAAAAATGGCCCTGAGCGACCCCCCTAAGATCGACGAGGCACTCAAGCGGCTCGAAGAATTCCGCAAAACTCACTCCGATCATTACCGCTACTTCGACAGCCAGAATTACCTCGGGCAGCTTTACGCTGCCAAACAGGATTTCGTCAAGGCGAGACTGGCCTTCGACTCGCTGGGAAAAGCTCCGTGGAAGGAATACCAGATGCTGGCAAAGGTCGCCTCGGGGCGGCTGGCGCTGGCCGAGAAAAAGCTTGACGAGGCAGCGGCCGAGTACGAGGCCGTTCTGTCGATGCCGGCCGAGGGGGCGGCCGAAGAGTCTCTGCGACAGGAAGCAGTGCTCGGCAAGGCGCGCGTCCTGATTGACCAGAAAAAATTCGATGAAGCCCTTGTTCTGCTCAAGGAAGTCATCGCCAAAACGCCCGCTGATGATGCAAAAGTCAACGCCGAGGCATTTCTCCGCCAGGGAGACTGCCTGCGTGAGCAGGGAAACGACCAGGATGCACTGCTGTCGTACCTGCTGGTCGACGTTCTATTCTCTTCTGAAAAGACCTTGCACGCCGAGGCCCTCTTCCGCCTGGCCAGCCTGTGGGAAAAAGTCGGCAACAAGGTTCGTGCCGACGACGCCCGCGACAAACTGAAGAGCGACTACGAGAACAGCGTCTGGACCAAACAGTTAAAGGCGCCGGCGGCGGGGGCCTAGCCACCGGTCTCATTGCGTTCTTAAATCTCAAACTTCTAAGAGTCGATTCATGCCACGCCTCCATGGCAAGGTCGCGATCGTCACGGGTGGGGCCGACGGCATCGGCAAGGCCACATGCGAACTTTTCAGCCAGGAAGGCGCCGCAGTCGTCATCGCCGATGTGAATGTCGAGAAGGGCCGAGCCGTGACCCGCGACATCGCCGCTCGCGGGGGCCGGGCGCTCTTCGTCAAAACCGACGTGACCGACGAGTCGGGCATCCGGCAGATGGTGGCCGAGGCCGTGAACGCCTTTGAAAAGATCGATATTCTGGTCAACAATGCCGCCGTATTTGTGCTCCGCGGAATCGACGCAACTGTTGAAGAATGGCATCAGATTCTCGATGTGAACGTGGTGGGTGCAGCACTGGTTGCCAAGCATGTCGTTCCCGAAATCCGCAAGGCGGGCGGCGGCGCGATCGTCAATCTCGGTTCGATCTCGAGTTTCATAGCTCAGCCACAGTTCGTCACCTACAACGCCACCAAGGCCGCGATCGCAACGATGACCCGCTGCATGGCCCTCGATCTGGCGGTAGACAAGATCCGGGTCAATGCCGTCTGCCCCGGAACGGTATGGACGCAGATTGTAGAACGGCTGTCGCGCGAAAAAGGGATGGACCGCAAGGCTGCCGACGCCGACCCAACCTGGGGCGGCGCATGCATGCTTAAGCGCATCGCCGACACGTCAGAAATTGCCAAAGCGATTCTATTTCTGGCCTCTGACGACGCGTCGTACATCACCGCGGCACACTTGATGGTCGACGGTGGCTACACCGCGGTTTAGCCGAAAAATCAACACAGGAATCCGCTTTCGACACCAAATCGCCGCCCACCCGTTGGGCAACAATACGGGCCGTGACGGGGCAGTTTGCTTTTTCATTTTTCAACGGCCCGTTCGCCTGCTCTTCATTCCGATTCCGGCATTTTCTGCTACAATAGCGGGCGATTCGCCGGTCCATCCCTTGCAGGATCGACCAGCCCGGCCGTTCGGCCCCGCGTGATGCTTGGGGACGAGAGCCTGTTCATCACACCCTACAAGATTGGTCGAGGCATGCCCGACGTCGAACGCACGCTGGCGTTATTTATTGATTTTGAAAATCTGGCTCTCGGCTTTCAGGGAGCGCGGGGCCGGTTCGATATCGGGCGGGTTCTCAAGCGGATGGTCGAAAAAGGCAAGATCGTCGCGAAGAAGGCCTACGCCGACTGGGGCCGATATTCGAGCTATACCGAGGCCCTGCACGAAGCGGCCATCGAGTTGATCCAGATTCCGCGACGGGCCCAGACGGGCAAAAACTCGGCCGACATTCGCCTGTGTGTCGATGCGATGGATCTGGCCTATTCAAAAGAGCACATCGGCACGTTTGTCGTCGTCTCAGGAGACAGCGATTTCTCGCCGCTGGTCTCGAAGCTCAAAGAACTTGGCAAGCACGTGATTGGGCTGGGAATGCAGCCTTCGACGTCTGACCTGTTGCGCGACAACTGCGACGAATTCATTTACTACGAGGATCTCGAAACGGTGCCGGCCGACGTCCCGAATCTCGACCCCGAGGTTTCTGATGTGAAGCGCAAGGCGTTTACACTTCTGGTCGAGGCGCTGACGGCGCTGCGCCGTGAAAACAAAGAACGGTTGTGGTCATCGATGATCAAAGACACGATGAAACGCCTTAAGCCGTCTTTCAACGAAACTTACCACGGATACCGCACCTTCAGCGCGCTGCTCGAAGACGCCCAGACACAGGGAATTCTGACACTCGAAGTCGACGACCGCAGTGGAACATTCGTTGTGGCCAGCTTCGGCGAAGAGAAACACCCCGAGTCGACTTCTCCCTCACGGCGGCGGCGACGACGACGACCCCGCCGACGCACCGGCAGCGAAAACGGAAACACCGGATCGACCGGTGCTGAAACCGAAATCGAATCAGCGCGGCCGCCCGAAGACAACCTGCCCCGCGAAGCGTTCGACGACGAATTCATTCCCTGGCCCGATGAATGACGGGGTACACCGCGAACATCCGGTTTCGATACACGGGCTGCACCCGATACCTGTACGCAGTCCAGTCGAGCACGTAGTCGATTCCCGTATCGCGGTTGAGTTCGGCCAATGCCACCTTTGAAAATCGATCGTCGCGCTCGCGCCAACGGACGATCAGATCGAGTCGCGCCTTCCACTCAAGAATGCCGGCGGCGTCCTGAGGACAATCCTTCCAGGTCACGTATTCGGCGCGCTGAGCGTACCACTTGAACCCCACATTATGCCGCGGGGTCAGAAACAGCGAATCAGCGGCCGTCTTTTGTTCAATCCACCGGCAGGCATCGAGAAATTCGCGCCAGTTTTCAGATTTGTAGTTACTGGCATTCTCGTTGCGCCCCGGCGCCACAGTGCACCACACAATCGCGATGACGGCCAGAACCGGACAAGCCAGCCGGGCAATCGCGTTTTTTACCGCCCCGCCGCTGTTCGCCGCCACGCGCGCGACGATTTCGGTTGCCGAAACCGAAACGGCGATCGGTAGAAAAACGTCACTCAGACGAAAGGGATAGAATTTCATCAATCCCGGCAACCGCCAGCCGAATCCGACGATCAACCCGAGTGCGGCAATCGCCAGTGTGGCCGTAACGAACCTCGCGAAAAACCTCTCGGAGTCTGTTCGGTCGCAAGAGCGGCGCAAAACCATCCAGAGAACGAGCAGCACCGCGTCGAGTGCGTAACCGACCAGTCGAAACTTTTTGGGATCGAGGTGATGGTCAAGTCGATCGAAGACCTGAATCACATCAGCAGCCCGCGCCTCGGCCGGCGAGGGTGAGTTGGCCAGCAGCGCCACGGCCGGAATCAGCCCCGGCAGCGAACAGACGAGGCACAACAGCCCCGGCACCAAAATGCCACGCCACACTCGCAGCGCATACGACGGGCTTCCCGGGCCGTCTTGCAAATCAAGACGTGTCTGAGACGCGCGACCCGTTAAATGGGCCGCGCCCAGAGCCACGACTCCCCAGCCGCCGACGATCGGGTGGAAACTGATCGACACACCGGCTGCAATGGCGGCCTCACGCCACTTTTGCGAGCAGGCCGCGTCAAGCGCCACAAGCAGCGCTGCATATGCGAAACCCTTTGACTCGACCCCGCCGACGAGCCACTCGCCGGCCATGCTTCCTGGCGCCAGAATCGCCAGAGTGAAGAGCGCTGCCAGGAGGGGCAGCCAGCGTTCCCCGAGCAACCGGCTGCTGAGCCGCACCCACGCGAAGGCCAGCCCCCCCCACACGATCATCCGTCCGATCCAGGCTGCCTGGTCGAACGAAAAGACGCGTGTCAGGGAGCCGACTGTCGCGTAGAACACCCAGTGCGCATTCGCCGAGGTGAGGAACTGATCGCGTGCGCACCACGCGGGATCCCAGAAATGTCTTGCCTTGCAGAGGTAGTGCGGCTCGTTGACCCCAGGCAGAGAAGAACGCCACGTGGCAAACGCGGCGAAGGCGGCGCAGACAGCCGCCGTCAGGACGAGTTGGCGACGCGTCACTTCTTTTTCTTCTTGGCTTTCCCGGCAACGGCTTTGGCGGCAGGTTTAGCCGGGGCAGCTTTCGGACTTTTCTTCGCAGCGGTCGTGGCCCCCTTCTTGCTTCCGCCGCCAGCACTGCCAAAGGCCTTCTCCCAGTTCTTCCAGAAGGCCGGTGTTGTTCCAGTCCGCACGATCGGTCCACCCATGAAGTCTTCTCCTGTGTCGTTGATGCAAATACCTGTATACCAATGCCGATTGTCATTTCCCGATGCCGAGCTTGTCAAGTCGCCGGCCAATTGCACTTGTCCCCGGTTTGCGGTTACATTGTATTGCGAACGTTCGATTCCTGTTCGCGACGCGAAGAATTCAATGCTGCAATCGACCGCGAGGAGCCGCCGAAAATGCCAACACGCACAGACAGGCTGCTTCACCTCGTTCGAATTCACCTTCGCGTAATCTGCGGCTGAATATGGATCGGTTCCGGCCCAAAGCCGGGCTCAGATAGACGGGGCATGCATCGTGGATTTTTCTGACTTCGAAGAACGCCAGCGCTTTCAGGAAGCCTGGGAAGCTGTACGCATCGCACGCCCTGTGCATTATTCTCTGTTCACCTTCGGCGAATCCGAGCTGCCCTATTTTCTGGTGAGCCAGTCTGAAAAGGCGAATGAGACAGTAACGATTACCCGCGGAGAAGTACGCATCACGCGGCCGCTCATCATTACGCCCGATAATATGCATCCCGAGTTCCGCAATTTTTTCGAGAACGGTGAAGAAGGCATGTTGGCCGATTTCATCATGGCGCGTACTGCGGCGTTCTCGCATTTGAAGTTCGAGAACCAGCACGGGCCGGCGCGAATCGTGACCGACAGTGTCGAAGAGGCCGTCTCGCGGCTCGACCGGCAGCTAGACGACGAAGAGGAAGACCGTGTGGCCATTCTATGCGCCCCCGCCGGTCTGGCTGGGTTCGCCGTCTTCCGATATGCCACCGAGCGCGTCATGAAAAGCGCCCCCGAGAATATCCAGGAATTGCGCGAACGAGGATTTCTGCCGTAAATGACCCTTTAAGAATTGCGCAAGGGGCAGCCAGAACAAGCAGGCGAAGACGTAGCGACCAAGAGCACGAGAGATTCCGAGGAGGCTCCGAGCCCCCCACCGCGGGGTATTTTTCGTCGCCCCTCAATTCCCGCGTCCACGAATGCGCGTCACTTGCCCGTTTCGCCGAAGCAATACAGGTGCTGCTTGCCGCGGATGAGCAGACGACCGTCGGCGACCGCCGGGCTGGCCATAACGCCTTCGTCGAGCTGTGTACTGCCCAGCAATTTGAAGTTTGGCTCGGCCGCAAAAACGAATACCGCACCATCTTCGGTGGGGGCGTAGATGCGATCTTCGATCATCACCGGAGAGGCCGTCACATTGCCTCCTTCGAGCCGTTTCATCCAGACGTTCTTTCCGGTCCGAGCGACGAAACAGCCGGCGATTCCGAAATCGTTGATGAAGTAAAGATGCTCGCCACGCGTCAACATGCAGGGAACATACGGAAGATCAAGCCGTCGCAATTCCCAGGCCAGTTCGGGCGCCGACGTCTCGCGCTTCAGATTGACCGCCACCGTATGCCGATCTCCCTTGCCATCTCCGCCGCTGAAAAAAATCTGCCCCTGACTGACCACGGGCGATCCAACGGTGCGCAGCCGCCGGTCGTTGGTGGCCCAATTCCACTTCCAGCGTTCTGTTCCACTCACCGGGTCGTAACCCGAAACTCCGAATGTGCTGGCCACCAGCAGATCGGGGTCTGCACCAGGCCGTTCGAGCAGCATCGGCGTCGAATAGCAACTGCGGTGCGCCAGTCGAGGCATCTTCCAGGCAACCTTCCCGTCGGCCGCCTCCAGAGCCACAACTTCGGCCGACCCATCCTGATCGTTGGTCAGAATGACTTTGTCTCCTACGACGATCGGCGAATGCCCCGCCCCATGCTGGCTCGTAAAGGGCCCCAAATCGCGCGTCCAAAGATGTGCCCCGCCGTAATCGTAAGCCGCCAGCAGCAGGTTCTGGCCGTCCCAGAATGAGGTATATATCCGGGTCCCGTCGGCCGCGGCCGTCGACGAGGCCAGCGTGTTCTTTTGATGCGTCTTGGCCGAGCCACCCGGCGCAGGCTGGCTCCACAACTTTTGGCCGTGCGACAGATCGAGACACACTAATAATCGCTGCCCGCCATCATCTGTTGCGGTCTGCAGGAAGATCTGTTGCCGCGAGACAATCGGCGACGAGTTGCCAGATCCGGGAATGGCAATCTTCCATTGCAGATTTTTCTTTTCGCCAAACTCGGTCGGAACGCCCGAATCGGCCGATACTCCGCTCCCATTTGGCCCGCGAAAGCGAGGCCAGTCTGAAGCGGCCGCCAGCGACACGGCATTTGCCAGACCAAGGGCGATCAAAAATGCGCGTGCTGTGGCAAAAACCGAGTGCCGAATCATTTTCGTCTCCCCTGGCAATGGAACCAGTCGCCGCGCTGTCGCAACGACAGTTGCAATTTCATCACTGCTTTATACGCCGCCGCCCCGTCGAAGAACAGTGAACCGCAAGTCCAGCAAATTTGTGGCCTGCCCGGCGCACCAAAATCGACCGCATTGGCACACGGCTCTCTGCCAGTCGCCGAATTCACCGATCGATTGCCCACCGATCGCGATCGTCGAGCCAACTCGATCTGGCCTGACACTTGCCGGGTGAATGGCCGGCGTGCAAGAATGGGCGAAAACGTTTCGATAAACCGGAGTACGAACTCATGCGGGTGGTCACGTTAGGCGAAGTGATGCTGCGGCTGGCGCCAGAGGAATTCTTGCGGCTGGCGCAGGTGCTGCCCGGCCGGCTGGAAGCGACCTTCGGGGGGGGTGAAGTCAACGTCGCCGTTTCGATCGCTTTACAGGGGGGACAGGCGGCATTTGCCACGGTACTTCCCGAAAGCGTGCTGACCGACGCCTTTGAGCAGGAATTGCGGCGATTAAATGTCGACGCAAGTCTCGTGAAGCGTTCGAAGACCGGTCGGTTCGGAATCTATTTCGTTGAGACCGGCGCCAACCAAAGGGCCGGAACAGTCACCTACGATCGCGACTCCAGCAGCATCAGCCTGACCCCCACCGCCGAATACGACTGGCAGGCGATTTTCGCGGGAGCCACATGGTTTCACATCACTGGAATAACCCCCGCCCTGTCGGCCCAGTCGGCCGTGGCCGCCAGAGAGAGCGTCAAGCGGGCGCGCGAACGCAACATCAAAGTCTCGTGCGATCTCAACTTTCGAAAGAAGTTGTGGCGCTGGAAAACTGGCGTTTCGCCGATTGAACTGGCGCGTGAAACGATGCGGGCCCTTTTGCCGCAAGTTGACCTCGTCATCGCCAACGAAGAAGACGCCGACATGTGCCTGGGAATTCAAGCCCCCGAAAGCAACGTCGAGGCGGGAGAACTCAATCTGACGGGGTACGCTCACGTGGCACGCGAAATCGTGCGGCAGTTCCCGAACGTTTCGCGGGTCGCCATCACCCTGCGCGAAAGCCTTTCGGCCAGCCACAATAATTGGGGCGCTTTACTCTTCGACGCGGCCAGCGATGCGGTCGGTCTGGCGCCCCTGAATTCCGCAGGCCGGTACGAGCCCTACGAGATTCGCAACATCGTCGATCGGGTCGGCGCCGGCGATTCCTTCGCCGCGGGGCTCATATTTGCTCTGAACACACCTGGGCTGAGCGACCCGGCGACCGCGCTGCAGTATGCGGTGGCCGCCAGTTGCCTCAAGCACAGCATCAAAGGCGACTTCAACTACGCGACGCGTGCCGAAATCGAGGCCCTGATGAAAGGGGGCGGCTCTGGCCGGGTGCAGCGCTGATGGCCAAGCGAAAAAAGAGGACAACCAACCTCGATCACTGGCTGGGCAGCACGGTCACTCCAGTATTCGTGATTGACGCCGAACGGCAGGTTCGGGCTTTCAATGCGGGCTGTCAGGCGCTCACCGGATGGAAGGCCGACGACGTTGTCGGCCAGACGTGCCATTACGCAAGCGTCTCAGACGTCGCGGGCGGAGCAGCCTTGGCCGCCAGTCTTTGCCCCCCCCCCGAAGCGTTCGCCGGGCAGGAATCCTCAACGCCGGCGTATCTCCTCCATCAACACGGGCACGCCCTTCCCCGGATGCTGCATTTCTTTCCGTTGTGTGATGACAAAGGCCGGCAGACCGGGGTATTGGGAGTCATTTCGGTTTTGCCGCCTCCGGCAAAAGGGGCTGACGTTTCACCCGCACGACAGCTTCATGCCGAACTGGCGGCGTTGCGCATGACTTTGCGCTCGCGATTCGGGCCGGCCACGCTGGTGGCCCGCGGCATCGCCATGCAGCGCGTTTTGGCGCAGATTGAAATTGCTCAGAACTGCCAGTCGCCCGTCTTGCTGACGGGAGCGCCCGGGACGGGCCGTGAACACGTGGCCCGCATGATCCACTTCGGTGGTCCGGCAAAGGGTAATTCATTCGTCCCGCTCGATTGCCGACAGCAGGCTGCCGACGAGATCGCTCGTTTCTGGAACCGACTGCTCGACTCGGCCCCTTCGCCCGCAGGTGCAGTCGCTGCCGCGGGCGCACAGCCAGGCACCGTCTTTTTAAACGACGTCGAGTGTCTGCCTCGCGATTTTCAAGAACGGCTCGTCCTCGCTTTCTCGAGCGCTGCAGGAAGCAGGCCCCCCGTTCGGCTTCTGGCATCGACGAGCCGGTCATCGACCGAGCTTGTCACCGTCTATCACATGCGTCCCGATTTTCACGCTTTCATCAGCCCGCTCTTAATCGAATTGCCGCGCCTGTCTCAACGGGAAGACGATCTTCCTCTCCTGGCACAGCACTTTCTGGAAGAGCACAACCGTCAGCAATCCAGCCAGGTGGGGGGCTTCGACGAGCAGGTCTGGCCGCTGCTCACCCGCTACGACTGGCCGGGAAATCTGGACGAACTGGCAACCGTCATCGACGAGGCGCGCCACCAGGCCGCCGAGTCGCTCATCCGACCGCACGACCTGCCCTTCCGATTTCGAACGGCCCTCGCGGCGCAAGCGTTGCCTCCCACAGCCGAACCATCGCCGTTGCTGCTCGATCGTTTGCTTACGAAACTCGAAACGCGGCTGATCACTCTGGCCCTGAAACGCAGCCGAAACAATAAATCGAAAGCGGCCGATCTGCTGGGAATCAACCGCGCCCGGCTTTTGCGGCGAATCGAACAATTGCAAATCGGCGCCGACGCCGCCAGCGCCAGCCCGCCCGAAGTTGAACTGGCAAGCGACGACGAAGAAGCGCTCGAACAAGAAACCAAGCCGTAATTGTTCGCGTTGGCTCGAGTCAGCGAGTCACGGGGAATCATCTATTTCGGGGTTTCTGGGTGACATGGTTTCCGTGCCTGCGGTTGCAAGGTTCGCATTGCAAACGGTGCCTCACGGGCGACATACATTGGATTCTGCCGTCTTTACCGGCATGCTCCAATGAACCGACAGAAGGATTTTTTTGGCGCCCCGACACGCGTGCCGGCGCAGTTGACGGCGTCCTGCCGGGGCGCCATCATGGTTATTGCCGATTTTCGTTCAGAATCCTCATTTTTTTCCGCGTATCCCCGGATCGCCCCATGTCGAATCCCAATCCCTCCACCACCCGAGTCTCACCCGGCAGAGCGCTGGCAAATGATCTGATCGGCCGCGTTGACGAGGTCTTGCAATGCGCGACCGCCAGCGGACAGCCGATCGAACTTGATCCTCAGCGCTCGCAGCTGTTCGAGCTGTTCGTCATGGCAGAGGCCACGGGGTTTCTCGTAGAAGGGGGCGAGGTCGATCTGTCGTGCGATGGGGTCGCCCGAGAGCTAGCCGATCGCTGGAATATGGCCCGCGATCTGGGGGGCCAGCCTTCGCCGCCAGGCGCACTAGCGCCCGAACAATTGACCCGCCTGCGGCTGCTGTGGTCATTCATGCGGATGTGGATGGAGTGGACCTACGCCTGGCAGCGCTGGAAAGAATTCCACAATCAGCCATCGCCCGTTACCCACCCAAACCCGACCCGCTCGAAGGATGAGTGATTCCAGCCGCCGAACCGACCAGTTCCCGCTGCGGCCGCGACGGCTCGGCTGCCCGTCTGAAGACAAACAGCGGTCGAAGCTCGGGGGCGAAGTGGTTGGTCATCAGGGGGCGGAAGACGACCAGCAGCAACAGGGGCAAGTACCACAAAACGTACACCCCGCCCTGCTGTGGATACCAGAGTTGCGTTCCGATGATGATCGCCGCTGACGCAGGTATGATGTGTGACAGGCTCTTGCGAGCCGGCCAGATCGTCAGGGCGACAAGCATTACCAGGTAGCTGACGAAGACCGGCACTCGATACGCTGCCTCGTGCGCCTTCCAGAACCCCTGCGTATCATCGGACGGACTAAATTGAAGATTCGCCCAGTCGACATATCCCACTAGTTCCCGAACCAGCGTCTGGGAATCGCCCGACAGCAACAGCAGGCAGGAAACGATCGCGGCAGTCGTCAACACCACCGCCGTGCCAAACCGAAATCCTCCCCGGCGTCCGTAGAACGCCGCCCACAAGGGCAATAAAAAGATCGGGAAAAACATCATCGCACACGCCAGCCCCAACAGCGTGCCTGACACGAACGGCCGCCGATAGGCCCAGATGGCCCACACGACGAGGGCCGCGGGAAGCACGTGATTGATCTTGCCCACGTCGTAAGCCGTACACGGCAAGAGCATATATAAAGTGGCCATCGCAAAACCGACGTCGGGATCGCCAAAGATTGAACGCCCCACCAGCGTCAGCCCCAGGATGACCGCCAGATGTGCGAAAATGGCAATCAATCGGGCAGTAATCACGTCGAGATCAGTCATATCGCGTTTGGAGACGACGTTCGATAACCGCGCCACGCTTGCAGCCACAAGCGAAGTGCCGGGACCGGCCGTCGCTGTGTCGGACGGTGCCTTGTCGGGGCCATCGGTGGTGGCAATGGGCTTTTCGGCCGACGTGGCTGTCGGGCCGCGCATGAGATCATTAGCCCGGCGAAGTGACGTGACGGTCGAGGCCGGAGGGGGGTCAGTCAACAGCTTCGTCGTCAGAAACAAAAAAGTCGCTGCGCACAGAAAGGCCATACCCGCCGCGTTCATATTCTGTTCAAGGCGCGGGCGACGGGTAATCAAGCTGTCGCTCAGGGCGCGCACCAGCAATATCGCCGAGGCCAGAAACAGCCAGGCGTATCCGAATGCCGCCACCTGCCCGTCGTCATTGCGCACCAGCAGCAGGCCGGGCGAAATCAAAAGCAGCAGCGCCAGGTCGACGTTACGCATCGACCAGAAGCGGCTGAATTTGAAATAAACGGCGAGAATCAGCAAAAACGACAGATAGAACCACGTTGGATCGTTGAGGTAATAACCTCGTAAGATCTGATCCATGCGGCTTCCAGCCGGGTACCCAAATCACCCCCCGCCCTGGCCTGCGGTCGATAACTCGGGCCAGCCCCGCTCCTTTCGTTAAGGAGTCGGCTGCGCGTACTCTCCATAATCCCTGCGCAGTCTGAGAAATGGTGACCCACAATCCCGCTTTGACAAACTCTTGGGAGTCCCAGCTTCCCGAAAAGCATGCCAAGCTTTACCTTAACCATTCCTTCTCGCTCCGCCAAGCAAAACCGACTCTTCGGCGGAAAAAAAAGCAACTCTCGAAATGCAATTCATTGCAATATAATGACTTATGCATTTTATCTTACCCACGCTGAAGAACCCCTCAAAAGGCGGTAGGCGAGACTTTCCTGTGAGCGGGTGAGCGACGAACCGCGGGTCTATTTCATCGCCACGACGGGTCGATCAGCTTGAGTCGTCGAAAAAAGTCACCGATTGTGCCGCATGACCCCTGCCGCGCGTGCCGACATGCCGAGGCTCAGCCGTGCTCGACACCGCCGGCCCGAGCGTCAATAATTCACGACAATCCGCGCGACGAAATTCCAGGAGCAGATCGATGAAACCGCTGGTCGACATATTGGTTGTGGGCGACTCAGGAGGTTCCCCTTACGAATTCATCGAGCGCGAGTGGCCCGTATCGCTGCGGGTAATTCCTACCGGTTTCGGGTCGATGACGGCCTTCGTGAAGTCGGCCGATCTGGCGCACCTTATCGAAGGCGAGACTGAACTGGCAGGCATCATGGCCATTCCACCCAGCACCTTGCCGGCAGTCGATCCTCAAGCGATGTTCCAGGCGGTGGCACTGGCCTGCCGATCACTGGGTGTGGAGGGAGAACATGCGGCCTCACTTGGTGTCGACCAGATTAATCCCGATTCGCTGGTCGATCCGACCTGCAGCTTCCTCATGACACCCGGCATACGATTCTTGCTAGGACCACGCGCCGAATGTCGTGCGGCCCTCTTTCGTCGCAGCAGTTTCAAATCGATCGGTCCGCTTCGGTCGGTAAGCGAACCCATCTGGGACTGGGCCATTCGGGCGGCGCGCGCTGGCCAACGAATCAGTTCATTCGCTTCGTGCGATGGCCACCAGTCAAGCCCTTCCCGGCTCCCGCTCCTGGCCCCTTCGCGACCCGGGCCAGAAATGAATTGGTTGCGCGAGCACCTTGCGGAGTTCTCATGGACCGAATCGACCGTCGGCTGCGATCTACCATCAAACGTCGATCAGATCGCGCTGCGTGCGGGACTCTTTCAATGGCACGACTTTCTCGACGAAAGTCACCAACTCTCGCAAAGCATCGAGGGGCAGGGAGAAAACCGGCTGGGTGATTACTGGCACGCCATTATGCACCGCCGCGAGCCCGACTACTCAAATGCCAAATACTGGTTTCGGCAGATCGGCAAGCCACCCAGCTACCTCGAACTTCGCTGGCAAGCCGAAGCAATCCTGGCCAACTCCCGTGCAGCTGATGCGCCGCGCTGGCGCGACCGCCTGCATTCGGGACCAAGCTGGAACCCCTTGGCATTTGTCGATCTGTGCGAAGAGTGCGCTGCGAATGAATCGAGCGATCTGGCGTGGGCCGCTCGGCGCATTCAATTCGCTGAAATGTCGCTGCTTGTATAGCCCATATTTCGGCCTACATTGAGATAAGCCGCAAGAATGCTGTCATTCCTTTTGATTGAAAATGGGGATCGCGATTCATGGAATTCGAATGAGGCAAAAAGTGCGCAGCGGGTTGACAGATCAGATTGGCAAGTGGCAGTGACCGGCACTCACCCGGCAAAATGACATCGCCCGGGGACACAAAATCGCAGCCCATTCACTCTCAAGGAGAGGGCTGTGCGTTGATTCGTCTTTCCCTCAAACCCCAGTTCGTCGATTCACCGGAAACACTGCCGATGTTATGAATAGCGCCGCGATCGTGCGCGCAGCTGCAATATTCATCGCCAAGGCAGGCGCCTCGAATCGCATTACGACCGCTCATCGAGCGGCGTAAATTTGCGCTCAGTCGAGCCGGTGTAAATCTGTCGTGGGCGGTTGATGCGGCTCGTCGCATCGTCGCGCTGCTCCTTCCAGTGGGCGATCCAGCCGGGAAGGCGCCCCAATGCGAACATGACCGTAAACATGTTCGTCGGAATTCCCATAGCCCGATAAATGATGCCGCTGTAGAAATCGACATTGGGATACAACTTGCGTTCGACGAAGTATTCGTCGTGAAGTGCGACTTCTTCGAGATGCTTCGCGATTTCGAGCAGCGGGTCGTTGATTCCCAGAAGACCCAGCACGTCATCGCATTTTTTGCGCAGGATGATCGCGCGTGGGTCGTAATTCTTGTAGACGCGGTGCCCGAATCCCATTAACTTGAAATTCGCTTTCTTATCTTTGGCCAGAGCCACGAACTTTTTGTAGTCTCCGCCATCATCCCGGATTCGCTCGAGCATTTGAAGCACTTCCTGATTCGCGCCGCCGTGAAGCGGGCCCCACAGCGCGCAAATGCCGGCCGAAATCGAGGCGTACAGATTCGCCTGGCTGCTTCCTACCAGCCGCACCGTAGACGTGCTGCAATTCTGCTCATGGTCGGCATGCAGAATCAACAGAGCATTGAGGGCGTCTTCCAGAACCTTGGGGACGCTGTAAGGCTCGGCCGGCACAGCAAACAGCATGTGCAGGAAGTTCGCCACGTACGACAATTCATTGCGCGGGTAGATCATCGGCTGCCCGACCGACTTCTTGTAAGCATACGCGGCAATTGTCTTGAGCTTCGCCAGCAGCCGTACAATATTCTGATCGGGCTCGGACTTGGGATCATCGGCATAATACGTCGACATCGACGAAACCATTGCCGAGAGAATGGCCATGGGATGCGCCGTGGGAGGATACCCCTCGAAGAACTTCTTCATGTCTTCGTGGATCATGCTGTGATAGGTCAACTTGCGGCGCCATTCGGTCAGTTGCTGGCGGTTGGGAAGTTCACCATAAATCAGCAGAAAACTGACCTCCGAAAACGACGCATTTTCGGCGAGCTGTTCAATGGGGTATCCGCGATATCGAAGAATCCCCTTTTCGCCATCGATAAAGGTAATGGCGCTCTGGCAGGAACCGGTGTTTCCGAACCCCGGATCGAGAGTGATGGCGTTGGTCTTGGCCCGCAACGACGAGATGTCGACGCCGACTTCATTTTCGCTTCCGACGACCGTCGGGAATTCGTAGTCCGCGCCGTCAAGGCTCAGCCTGGCAGTCCCCATTTCCTGTCTCCACCAATTGTTGTGATTGCCGCAATGTCGCAAATTATCGCAGGCTTCGGAAAACTTACAATGGTTCCG
>JAYTRB010000466.1:0-8063 GCA_043746425.1 Planctomycetia bacterium | reverse complement strand
GGTGGTGCCCGCCTCATGTGCGATACTGAGGGAGCCTGCGGGCTCGTCGGTCAGGTCGTGAGCGCCGTTACGGTTCCCGTCACGGTGAAGATGCGTCTGGGCTGGGACCGCGAACGGATTTCGGCCCCGGCCCTGGCCCGCGAATTCGAGCAACTCGGAGTTGCGGCCATTACGATTCACGGCCGCACACGTTCGCAGGGGTTTCGCGGTGAGGTCGATCTGCAGGGCATTCGCGCCGTCGTCGACTCGGTCGAGCGCATTCCGGTCGTCGGCAATGGCGACGTTCGCACGGTCGCCGACGCATGGCGGATGCGCACCATTACCGGATGCGCGGCCGTCGCCATCGGGCGCGGCGCGCTCATCGACCCCTGGATCTTTCGCCGCCTTAAACTTGCCGAAGAGGGCCAGGGGCACATCCGCGCTTTGGAACGGGAAAGCGGTACGTTGCAGGCAGGTGTTTTTTCCGAGAATAATCAGCAGTCACGCGAAGTCAGTCCCCTAGTTCCACCGGCAGCTGTACCGGGGGCCGAGATGTGCGGTGTCGGCGACCCCAGCCCGGCGGAGCAAATTCGCTTTCTAACGCGGCACTTTGAATTGATGGTCGAGCAACACGGCGAATTTGCTTCATGCCGTATGTTCCGCAAATTCGCCGGTTGGTCGGGAGCGCGGTTGGGCATTCCCGAAGATCTCGAAGACCGCCTGCGGCGCTTTGAAAGTATCGTCGAATTTGAACAGATCGTCGCTGAAGTTCGTGACCGGCATGGCGCCCGCCGCGACAATCGTCCCACCGCTGAAATCAAAGTGCCGAACGGCCCTGTGGAGTATTGGTGAGCAGGAAGTACGCGGTGCAGTGCGACTGGTGAACGTTTCACGACAATCTGAGAAGCTCTTGCTCGTGTGGATGCCGTGTTGAATTGGCCGTGTGAGAAATCCCGTCAAAGCTGCATTGGTACCGACTTTCTGTATTTCTCGATTGTATTCTGTCAGCTGTGAAGTTCCTGTCGTCAGGCAGAACCTTGCAGTCGCTCGGCGGGGGGCGGCCCTGCTTCGTGTGTCAGCAGCCCGGTGGCTACTTGCCGTTGCCTGCCTACGCCAAGATTTCTTTGACGATTTTTCCATGCACGTCGGTGAGGCGGTAGTCGCGGCCCTGGAAGCGGAACGTGAGTCGTTCGTGGTTAATTCCCAAAAGGTGCAACATCGTGGCGTGCAGGTCGTGAACATGTACCCCGTCCTGCACGATATTGTACCCGAAGGGACATGTCTCGCCATGAACCGTTCCGCCTTTGATTCCGCCGCCGGCCATCCAAACGCTGAAGCATCGCGGATGATGATCGCGGCCGTAGTCGGTGGCCGTCAGTTTTCCCTGCGAATAATTGGTCCGCCCGAATTCGCCTCCCCAGACCACGAGGGTCTCGTCGAGTAGTCCCCGCTGCTTGAGATCAATGAGCAGCGCGGCAGCTGGCTGATCGGTCTCGCGGCATTGAACCTGAATGCCGCCCGGCAGGCCGCCGTGCTGGTCCCACCCCTGGTGATAGAGTTGAATGAATTTGACGCCGCGCTCGGCCAGGCGCCGCGCCAAGAGGCAATTGGCAGCGAACGTTCCCGGAGTTTTCGCATCCGGTCCATAAAGATCGAAGATGTGCTGCGGTTCGGAAGAGACGTTCGTCACTTCGGGAATGCTCGTTTGCATCCGAAACGCCATTTCGTACTGACCGATTCGGGCCGAGAGCTCGGCATCTCCTGTGGCTTCGGATTCGAGCTCATGCAGCTCGCGAAGGTGGTTAAGAAAATTGCGGCGGCTGGCGGCATCTTCGCCTGGTGGGTTGTTCAGATACAACACTGCATCCTTTCCCGAGCGGAACTGCACCCCTTGATAGCGCGTCGGCAGAAAGCCGGTTCCCCAGAGCCGAGAATATAAGGGTTGGTCGGCCTTTCCCCGTGTGATGAGCACGACGAACGCCGGCAGATTTTCGTTTTCGCTGCCAAGGCCATAATTCAGCCAGGCGCCGATGCTGGGCCGGCCCGATATCTGCGAGCCGGTCTGCAAGAAGGTGATCGCCGGGTCGTGGTTGATGGCTTCGGTGTACAGCGAACGGACAATGCACAAGTCATCCACGACTTTCGCCGTGTGGGGCAACAGATCAGAAAGCCACGCCCCGTTTTGGCCGTGCTGGCGAAATTTGAAGATCGAACCGGCGAGCGGCAATGTTGCCTGATTGCCCGACATTCCCGTGAGGCGCTGTCCCATACGTACCGAATCAGGGAGCTGTTGGCCCTGTCGTTCGTTCAGCACGGGCTTGTAGTCGAACGTCTCAAGCTGCGATGGTCCGCCGCTCTGGAACAGATAGATGACTCGTTTTGCTTTCGCCGGATAATGTGGTGCAGCGAGAATGCCAGGAGTGGAATCCGCACGAAGCGGGTTTCGCGGTTCCAGTATGTCTGCCAGGGCCATTCCCCCCAACCCCATGCCGAAGCGGTTCAGGAACTGCCGGCGCGACAATCCGAAGGAAAAGTCCTGGCCTGTGCAGAGCTGGTGATTTGTCATGAATGATGTACTCCCTAAATCGAACCGTCAGTCGCAGTCGGCGCCGCGAAAAAGAGAAGCAACATGAATGATCTGGCCGGCATGGTGTTGCGGTTTACAATTCGTCTCTGAAATTTTCAGCATTCTGCACGAGAGGGTAACCCGTTTACGCTTCGCATGAGAAAGGCAAATTTATCGCTTCGTCACGCACTCGTCGAAATTGAAGAGCAGTCGAACCACCATCGTCGTTGCGGCCAGATCGGTCGGGTCGACCTTCGAGTCGCGCGGCGTTTCTCCCACAGCCAGGAACACCTCAGCCTCTTTGACTGCGCTTGCGAAGTGCGTGTGCTGATCGCGATACAGCGTGAGTAGAATTTCGCGTTCTCTTGCCGATGCCGCGCGACTGGTCAACATGCGAAATGCTGTTTCGAGACGCGACTCGACCGTGCTTCCCTCCTGCTTGATCAGTTTCTCTGCCAGAACTCGGGCGGCTTCGACGAACTGCGGGTCATTGAGCAGCACGAGTGCCTGCAGGGGCGTGGCCGTCTGTTCCCGGCGGGCGATGCACACCTCGCGACTCACGGCGTCAAAGGTTGTCATATTTGGCGGTGGCGATGTGCGCCGCCAGAAGGTGTACAGGCTCCGGCGGTAAAGCCCTTCGCCGTGCGATTGCACGTAGCTTTTTCCGGTTCCCGATTCCTCCCACAGTCCGGCCGGCTGATACGGCATCACGCTGGGTCCGCCGATCTTGCGGACTAAAAGCCCGCTCACGGCCAGAACGTTGTCTCGAATCTGCTCAGCAGGCAGACGATAGCGCGGCCCGCGCGCCAATAGCCGATTGCCGGGATCCTCGACATAGAGCGTCAGATCGCGGGGAACAGTTGATTGCCGATAGGTTGCAGAGAGGACGATCAGTTTGCAAAGCTCTTTGACGTTCCAGCCGCTCTGCATGAAATGCCGTGCCAGCCAGTCGAGCAGTTGCGGATGCGTTGGGGGTTGTCCCTGACTTCCGAAATCTTCGGCGGTCGTTACCAGGCCCCGACCGAAGAACATCTGCCAGAGACGATTGACCGTGACGCGGGCTGTGAGCGGATTGCGGTCGTCCACTAACCAGCGGGCCAGCCCCAGTCGATTCCGCGGAGCATCGCGCGGAAACGCCAAAATGCTGGCGGGCGTGTCGGGTTCGATCTTCTCGCCAGGAGCGTCGTACGCCCCGCGGCGCAGAACATACGTCGGGCGCGACTGTGGCAGCTCTCGCATTACCATGATCTGCCGAACCTGCGATACCAGATCGTTCTCTGTGATGCGCAGGGCTTGCAGCTCCTTGAGGACGGCCCGGTATTGTTCATCCTCGCGGAGAAGGTAGTGTTCAAACTTTGCGGGCACAGATGTCGGCAACTCGAACCCCTCGGTCGCGGCGATTTCAAGCTGAGTCAGCTCGCGGTCGAAAACGAGCAGCTCATCGACTGTTCCACCTTTAAAACCCACGTCACGGAATCTCGCGCCCAAAGCCAATTCGGGACTTCCCGAATCGCCCCATTCGCCGCGATAGCCAATGTCACGTGTGAGATTGTCGCGGATGATGTCGACCGGTGCGAGAACGCCGTTGAGATAGATGTGCAGACCTGCCGCCCGGCTCCCTCCGTCGTACGTCACGGCAATGTTGGTCCAGCCACCGGGCGGCACGAGCTCTCTTGTTAGCACCCGGATCGCGTTCCCCGGCCAGAAATGAACCAACGAGAAGACGGCCCGGCCATTATCGAGGACGAGCGAATAGCCGCGAAAGGCGGCATCCTCGGCGGCCACCGAGCGATGAAGCACGATCTCGCGCGGCTTGTGCTCACCCGGATTGATCCACAAAGCAATGCTGAAAGGGGTTGCACGTCCGAACTGACCGGTGCCTTTGCAAACGTAGGCGTCGTCTCCTCCAAATTGAATTGCTTTGCCCGTCTTGCCCGGAACTGTCTTGTAATCGCCCGCTGCCTGGGTGTCTTCAAACGAGAACTGCGAGGCGGTTTCGACTGCCGCAGGCGGCCCAGTAATCGCGAACGAGGCAAAGCGCTGCTTCGCTTCTTCGCGAGCACGTTCGAGCTGCGTCTCTTTCTCGATCAGTGCTTTTAATGTGTCGCGATGGCGGGCTTCCTGATCTCCCTCGTACAAGAGCAGCGCCGGAGTGGGGGCCGTCTCGGTGAAATGCGAGTAGAGTCCGTGTTCGTCGATATTGGCGAAGAACGCAGAGAGGCTGTAGAAATCGTTTTGCGAAATCGGGTCGAATTTGTGATCGTGGCAGCGGGCGCATTCGAATGTCAGCCCCAGGAAGGCCGTGGCGTTAGTGTTAACCCGATCGGCAATCGAGGCGATGCGATACTCCTCTTCGATGCTCCCCCCTTCGTTGGTTTGGCGATGCAGCCGGTTGAAAGCCGTCGCCAGGTACTGATCGCGCGTCGGATTAGGGAGCAAATCTCCGGCCGTCTGCCAAAGAATGAACTTGTCGTAGGGCAGGTTGTCAGAAAACGCACGAATGACCCAGTCGCGCCAGGGCGAAACGTGCATCTCGCGATCTGCCTGATAGCCGAAGGTGTCGGCAAAGCGGGCCGTGTCGAGCCAGTCGGTTGCCATTCGTTCGCCGAAGGCAGGCGATTTGAGGAGCCGGTCTACTGCCGTTTCAAAGGCTTCGGCAGAGCTGTCGGCGAGAAAATCGTCGAGCTCCTGCAGCGTCGGAGGAAGTCCTGTCAGATCGAAACTCGCTCGCCGGAGCCATTTTTCGCGTGAGGTCTCGGTCGCCGGCACGATTTTCGATGCGTCCAGCTTCTCCAGCACAAATGCGTCGATCGGATTACGGATCCATTGATCGGCCGCTTTCGGCGTTGGCACGATTATCTGCTGCGGGATGGGAATGAACGACCAATGCAATTGATACCCGGCCCCCGAGGCGATCCAATCGCGAAGCATTTCCTTCTGTTCGGCTGTCAGCACTTTTCCGGAATTCGGCGGCGGCATGAGTAGTCGTGGATCATCTGCAAAGACGCGCTCGACGACCGCGCTTTCATCGGGCTTCCCAGGAACAATTGCCTCGGCATTGATTGCCGCCTCCCGAACATCGAGCCGCAGATCTCCCTTCCGCGCTGTCGCGTCGGGCCCGTGACATTTAAAGCAATTATCCGACAGAATCGGTCGGATGTCGCGATTAAAAATTGGCCGTGGCGCGTCGGCTGCCTTTGCTGCCGAAGCGGCGTAACCCGTCCATATCGCCAGTGAAAGCAACACAGCGCAGACGAAATGCGTGCGGCAAACCAAGTGGCGGATTGTTCTTCTGACTGAGGCGGCTACGGGAGGCATTTCTCAGATCGCTCTAGGAGAGGGCACTGCAGGCAGGACTTTTAGTCGCGCCACCTTGCGGCAGCGCAGCTTTCGTTGTTTCCAGCCGCGCTCTTGACCCAAGCCCGACCAAATCTGCAAACGAAGGCGGCTGATCCGCACGGTCGACAACGAATGAAATGGTTCAAAAGATTCATGGCAGAAGCATTTTTGTCAGAAAGCTGGAATAAAAACATAACGAAGAATCGTCACGAAGCGCGTGAAACGAACGGTTTCACGAAACGCTCATCTCTGCGGGCGCGTTCGAAAAAAAACAAACTGAGAAAGACAACCCACCTGTCAATTGTCGATGTTTTGCCAATATTCCTGCTGACATCTAGCCCGTTGTTAACCGTCTCCTGTGGGGCGCGATCATATTCATGAACGAACGCAACTGCGCACTACTCGCAAGTGCAGTGTCGGTTGGATGAAATTATACCGCCGTCGGAGCCTTGGCAGTAGACTATTCGACCGCATTCGCCGCCGTCACTGCCAACAGAGCGGCAACTCCGCGCGGATGCTCGCCCGAAAGATGGTAGAAAGTTCTTTCGGAACATCAGGCGTGCGGACGCCAGACTTTGAAGCCTGACGCGAGCGATTTGTGAGTGAGCCCCATGTTACAAACCCTGGCGCAGGTTCGGTACGGAAGGTCACGTGGCGGGGGCGTCGTGAACTCCAACGAGCACTTGACTGATATGTATACAAAAGTATACTATAGCGTTGAAGTGGCTGAAGGGGATTCGTTCGTCTTGCCTTTTCACTCGGATTAGTCACTCGCTGCGTGAATAATCTGGGCTCACCTGCTTTGACTTTCCATCCTCACCGGGGGAGTAATGTCTCCCGCTTGCCAAGGCGATGCAGACATGAGCTCGAACACTCGTCATTCCGCCGTTTTGCAAGACCTGCGGACGCGCTTGCGGCAGATCGACCGCTCGGGAGCGCAGCCCCTAGGGGCTGGTGCGCCTTATTCGACTGGCGTCGCGGGTCTCGATGCGCTGCTTCCGGTCGATACTTTTCGCGCGGGGATGATCATCGAGTGGATTGTGGAGGGAGCGGGGGTGGGGGCCGCGCGATTGGCGCTGCCGATGGCGATGCAGGCTTTGCAAACCGGCGGTTCGCTGGTCGTGATCGACGACCGGCGAGAGTTTTATCCGCCAGCGGCGGTGCCTCTGGGGCTCGATCTCGAGCGCACGATCGTCGTTCGTCCGTGCAATCTTCAGGAAACCATGTGGGCTCTCGAGCAATCGCTCCGTTGCGCGGGAGTTGCCGCCACCCTGGGCTGGATCGACAAAATCCCTGATCGCGTCTTTCGGCGGTTGCAGCTGGCGGCCGAACACGGTGCGGGGCTGGGGCTTCTGGTACGGCCGATCGCGGCGCGGCATGAGCCCACCTGGGCCGATCTAAGGTGGTTGGTTCAGTCGTTGCCTGGGAGCGGTGGTTTTTCTCCAGGACGTAACGCGGCAAGCCCGATGCAGGTTGAGTCGGTTTGGCCGGGGCTGGATGACGCTGGTCGTGCTACAGGACGGCGGTTGCGGGTTGAATTGCTTCATTGTCGCGGTGGTGCCGGCGGCAGGGTGGTCACCTTGGAAATCAGCGATGAAACGGGTGCTGTGCTTGTGGTTTCCCCAGTGGGCGCTCCAGCGAATCTGCCTCGGGCAACCGGAGCTTAAAGGGCGTCCGGTGGTGTTGTATGGTGCGGCTCAGCGAGCGGGCTGGCAAGTGGTACACTGCGCGCGGGCCGCCGTGGCGATGGGGGTTCGTCCCGGCATGCCGCTGGCCGAGGCGCAGACGCTTCTCGAACGGCCCGTCCTGCGTGCGAGTGGGCCGCCCCCTCGAGGCGGTCGCGGCACGGGGGTGCGGCCCGCCGTTTCTCGCGCAATCCACTTCGCGCAGCACGACCCGCAGGCCGACCGAAAGCTGCTGCAATTACTGGCCGGCTGGTGCATGCAGTACAGTCCATTGGTCGGTCTGGAACAGACCGACCAGCCGAGTGCTCTGTTTCTCGACATCATGGGTTGTGCGCATCTGTTCGGCGGCGAAGAACGCATGGCGGTGCAGATCGTCGGGGATTTTGAACGCGCCGGATATGCTGTACGCGTCGCCGTGGCCGACACGCTCGGTTCCGCGTGGGCCGTTGTCCGGTATGGCGATTGTCACACAGCGTGTGACGTTTCCCGTTTGA
>JAYTRB010000465.1:0-17740 GCA_043746425.1 Planctomycetia bacterium | reverse complement strand
CGCAAGTGCGATGATGCAGCTTTTTCACATCGCCATCGGCGAATTCGTAAAACTTCCGGAGCATCGTTGACCGTTTTTCGGAAAACACTGAAGCGTTCTGTAATGATTACCGCGTCTTGAGTTAGCCAGAATTCCTACAGGAATATCCCGGCCTTCTGCCAAATTCCCGCAGACATCACCGCGGCAATCCGATTCTCGGGGTAGAACAAGATCGCCGAGGGGTCGGTCGCGTGCCCTTCGCCCAGCGACACGACGGCGAGGTCGGCCGATTTTCCAATTTCGAGAGTTCCGATTTCGGCCTGCATCCCCAGTGCGCTGGCCCCATTGATTGTTCCCATTCGGAGCAACCGACTGGGGTCGATATCGGGCACAATCGAATGCAAAAAGAGAAGCTCATGCCACAGGCCCAGATCGGGATTTGAAGCCCGGCTGTCTGTTCCCACGGCCACATTGATATTCCGTGCCAGCAGCCTTTGCCAGGGATGCGTTTTGTGTCTGAAGAAGGCGTGCGTGCGCGGGCAATAGACCACCGAGATGTTTGAGTGGGCTGCTAGAAATTCAACCTCGTCGTCTGCCAAATAATTACCGTGAATGGCCAGTGCACATTTAGCGCGTGCGAGCTCGCGAAGGTAATCGAGCGGCCTCATTCCCCGCGGAATGGCATCGGCTCGCCACACCCCCAACCCTTCGAGAAACGAAAGGAACTCGCCCGTTCCATCCAGCAACAGTTGCCGTTCGCTCTGCGTCTCGGCCAGATGCATCGCCACCGGAGCCTGATATTGCACGGCCAGATCGACCAACCCGCGGAACAAATCGGGATGCACGCTGTACGGTGCATGCGGGCTAAGACCGCGAACGACGTGGGATTTGCCCTCCAAATGTCTGCGGGCACTTTCCAATTGGACGGGCGCTCTTTCGGGTGCGAGCCCCAGACATTCAAGGAACGCCACGACTCGTTGAGATTGTGTTTCGACCGCTTCGGAAGTCCATCCTTCTCCGACGATGTCACCGATCGCCGTCGTCCCGCCATCGACCGACTCGGCCTGTCCGCGACCGATGGCGGCCCATGCGACACGATTGTTCGCTGCGGATGGACTTGCCCTCTCCCTCCGATGAAGCAGCACCTCTTTCAGCCACGCGGTAAACGGAGCAGCAGGCTGTAGCGGCGCTGCGACATCGCTCAGCTCAAGATGCGCGTGCGCATTGACGAGGCCAGGAATGATGGCCGCATTGCCCAGATCATACGAACACCGACCAGGGCGAACGTGTATTGCGGAAATCCGCCCCGCAGTAATCTCGACTGTCCCATTTTCGAGTGGCCGGCCCCCGACCGGAAAGACCCAGCGGGCGCGCAATGACATGCGTTCGCCGCCCGTCTGGGCACCACTCGGTAACGGGGCAGCACTCATGAATGCATCGCGCTCGTCGGTGATGCAAGAGCGGCCTGGAGATCTTCGGCGACTTGCGGGTATTGTGCCAGAACGTCCGATTGATCCCAACGGTCGTGTGGCTTTTCGTACAATCGCGCGGGCGAATGCTCAGAATCTTGATTTTGATCGCCAGCTTCAACATAGAAGAAATTTCGCGTGCGAATTCCCCATTCCCTTCGGCCATTGCCCATCACGATCGAGTCGCGGGGCGCGACCTGTTCTTGCCGCACGAGGGGGAGAAGACTCCGACCAGCGACGGAGGCGGGCGGTGGCTCCGCTTTAAAAGAGGCCGGGTGGCCTTCGCAAAACCATTCGAGCAAGGTCGGCGCCAGATCGACCGTTTGCACGAGGTCTTGCCGACGGGTACACATCTGGTCGCTTCCCGGAACGCGAATCCACAGAGGAGTCTGAACCGATTCTGAACGAAGCTGCAAATTTTCATCGGCGAGCCGGCCGTGTTCGCCCAGCGACTGACCTGCTCCGGCCGTCACAATGACGAGCGCCTCATTCCAGCCCTGCGACATGGTGAGCGTCGCCAGCAGCTTCCCCAGCCAGCGGTCGATGAGCGTCGTATATGCTGCGTACATTGCCGCGGCGTACCGCCAGTCGAGCGAACCGTCGGATTCGGAATGCGAACCCTCTTCTTCGGGGACGACAGCAGCCGGGTCTTCAACATCGCTCGTTTCGTCAGAGGCCGTTTCCCCGCCGGAATCATCGGCCAGTCCGAACTCGTCGAGATACAATTCAGCGAATGCCTGCGGCGGAACCCAGGGCGCTGGAACGCCGCGAGATTTGATCCACAACAGCGCCGGCTCAGAATGGCTGTCCGATTCGTGCAGCCAGTCTGTGCTGCGCTTCACGACTCGAGCAAAAGGGGTCTCGGCTTCGAGCACGTCGAAGCCATCACTTCCTCGAACCTCGAGCACTTCGGCGAATGGCGGAGCGATGGCCGAATCGTCGCGCCCGTCGGCTTCGACGATCAGGCATGTTCGCACACCGCGCGCGAGCAGATCATTGACGAACGGCCGGCCTTCGAGCTGCCGGTTTTCGTCGAGAGCAAACTGGTATTGGCCAGTCCACCAGGCGTGGTTGGCCGCCGTCGGATCAATATTTTCACAGAAATGCTGATCAAAAACGACCCCTTCGGTAGCCAGCCGGTCGAGGTTCGGCGTTTCGATCCAGTCGTTGCCGCAGCACCCGAGAAAGCCGGCGTGAAGATGGTCGAAGCTGACCACGACAGCCCGGCGCGGAGATTGTGATTTCGGAATCTGGATTTCGGATTTCAAGGCGTTGTTCCCAAGTCGAGGTGCGGGGCTTGGCCCAGAGCGACTTCAAGCCACCTGCATTGTACCAATTCGGCCCGCGACGCTCGAAGCCAGATCTCGAAGACGTCGCACGAGAACCGCGAGTCGTCGAATTCGGCAGGGTGGGGCGATGGAAGTGGCGCAATCCGTGGTTAATCTGTTTCGGATTCGGCCATCAAGCCAGACTGGGCAGTCAAGGAGACGGCAGCGCTTCGATCTCGCCGCCGCTGAGTTTTACCTTTCCCCCTTCAGACTTTTCTCGAGCGGGCGAGCGCTGGCTGAAGGCAACCTGGTTGGGAAGTTCGCGGACATGCTGCCCAGGCCGCAGGGGTGCCGAGCGGTTAATTTCCGATAGCAATGTTCCGCTCTGGTGTGGGCCGAATCCCATAAAGTACGTGTTGTTTTCATCGGCCCGGGCCATCGAGAGCCCACCTTCGCCAAGTTCGCGCTTCGCCTTGACGTCATAGACGACCAGACCGATCTTGGCAACCGCTTTCTGGCTGTCGCGGTTGATGATCTTGATATCAGGAATCGAGATCATTCCGGGCATTGTGAATCCCGGGATTCCCAGATACGAACTGGCAACGTCGGTGCCGACACCGCCGCTGCGGACTTCCATAATGGCCTCGGCCTCTTCAGGCTTCGCGGCGATGTTGGCATTGACCTGCAACAGCTTATGCCGGATGGAGCCGACCACATACCCTTTGTCGACGCAATCGAGGTACTTTTCCTCGACGTACACCGATGCCCCGGCCAAGGGGGTGAAGTCGATCTTATTCAACGACTGATCGACGGCATTGGAAATCAAGAGTTGCTCGGTGGCCGTTCGGGCGGTATTCGATTGCTTGGTCGAAGTGCATCCGGCACTGCAAATCACCAGTGCCGCCAAGACGCGGCACAATGTCCGCGGGCGTCGAGAAAGCATGTTCTCTTCCTGAATGATCGGCGGGAGGTTGAATGAGATAATTGAGAGATGACGGGGTGTATCGAATTGCCCACTTTGTGTCAATTGAATTGAGAGAGTCGGCAGACTTGCCGCCCTGCCGTGCCTCAGGCTTAATTATTCGCGGTACTCGGGCACCGGCAGCTCTCCCTTACGCCACTGGCCGGCCTCTTCGCTGTTCGCGGGTGTCGCCCGAATCCGCACGCGAAACGTCGCGGCCATACCGGGAACGCGCACGCCCTGCATCGTTTTCGCCGCAAATTGTGTCGTCAGCGGCGCCGACTTTCCGACATCAAGAGTGCCCACGAGCCAGTCAGCATACAACCCTCCGTCGGTTTCGACCGTAACGTGATATGCCATGGCGCGCAACGGGGAAATATTGGTGAGCTGTCCTTCGACCTCGATTCGGCCCCCCTTCATGACCCCCGTCACCTCTGCTTCGCCCCCATCTTGTTGCGTCAGCGAGACTCCCAATGGTTTTTCGGGGTGCAGATCGACCTTTTGTTTCTTCAATCCTGTCTCCAGGAATGGGCGAAATTCCTTTTCAACTTCTGGCACCTCCTTGCCGAACGCCTGCCGAAAATCGGACAGCCGCTGTCCGGCGTCATCCTTTTCGAGCGGTTGTTTTGCCGATAAGAGCCGAACGTACTTTCCGTAGGCGATTCGGTATTTCGTGACCAGCAGCCAATGCAGCGCCCAGGCGTTGCCGTACGCTTCGCCCGCCAGCACATCGCCGGCAAACACACGATCGTCGCCGATTACCTCATTGAAGGTAATCTGTCTGGCGGCCAGCACCTGTCTTGCATATCGCGGGCTGATCTTCGTCGGTCCGATGCTGATCCGGCCCTGTGTTGCTTCAAAGCCGGTGGCAATCCCTTCGTCGAACCAGTGAGGAATCGGCGCCAGTCTTGCGAACACGCGGCGATTGTAGACCTGCTGATGAATGGCCTCGTGCAAAGGAACATCAAACGTGCGGCATTCAGCCATGCGAATCGCCAGAAAATTCGTCAGCCCCGAGTAAAATCCGGCGATGCGGCTGGCCGAAAGCCCGTCGCCCCCGGTAATCGACGTCGCATACTTGTCGAAGTCAGACTGCGATTCAAAGATCAGCACGACCAGCGGATGCGTCGGTTTTCTGGTTTCGACGCGGGCCTCTTTTACGAATGAGACAAAAGCCCCTTCGACCCCCTTCATGAATGTGGCCGCCTTGGTCAGGAAGTTTTTTGCCCTCACTTCAGAAGCTTTCGTAATTGGAGCGGCCAGCACCAGTCCGATCACAAACGGCTCGCGCGTATAGCTGCGAAACAGGTCAGCGCCGAACTGCTTCTGTAACTGCGCGACCATCGCGTCGTCGGAAAGCGCTTCGGGCCCATCTTTGACTTCGCGCTTCACGATCGCTTCGTCGGGAATGATGCGGTATTGGCCGTCGGATGTTTCAAGAATCGTGAATCCCCTGGCCGCCGCCACCAACCGCCCTTCAACCTCTATCGCGACTCCAGTCTGGTCTTTGTAAACGAACAAATCGCCCGAAACCGGACTCGGCTGAAGAGGAGAGAATGCCAAGGCTAGCGTGCCAAGCCCGAAAAGAATGGTGCGCATCAGTTTGCTCCGGAAGATTCTTTCTAAGGAGGAGTACCCTAACATACGCCGCACAAGGTTTCAAAGATTGGCGGTACACCCCCCCCTTTTTGCTGTCGTGGACCAGCGCCCTCCCCGTTCGACGAAATGCCCAGAACCCGGTATATCTCGCCCCCCGAGGGCGAAAAAGGACCGCAATTCGGTCGTTCGCTGGAATCGCATCCAACCATCGAATCCTTACTTTTCCTTAAAACCGGCACATGATCCCCAAGTGCGTCTCGTTTTTCGTCGATGAATATTTAGTGCCGCGAGAGTCTGGCGGGACGATTTGCGCTGATTTTGTCGCCGTCGCGGTCTCGCACAAGTGGCGTTGCCGACCGGGTTGGCCGATGGAAATGTGTTTCACGGCAGGCTCGTCCGATTCATTCGCCGGAGCTTGAAAAGTCCTCATGCCGCACTTCTTCGAGAAAAAGGACCGCTGGGGCAATGGGTTGGCCCTATGGGTCGTCGTCGGAATGGTATTCCTGATTCCGATCTCGCTGTGGAGCTTGCTCTCCATTCGCATGGAAAACGAGGTCGACCATTGGATTCCGAAAGATAACCCTGATTATAAGGTCGTGGAATGGTATCGCCACCATTTCCCGCTCGATGAAGCGCTCTTGTTCACCTGGGAAGGGAGCCGTCTGGATGACCCGCGGGTCGACACGCTGGTCCGTAAAATCCGTGGGACGACCGACGCCACGGGTAAACTCCGCGGCGGATCGAAACTCATCGCCAAAGTGCGCACGCCGCAAGACCTCATTGGTCAGATGCACAAGAATAAAGTCTCGCGCGACGAGGCCATCGACCGTTTGGAAGGCGTTCTCGTGGGCGCCGGTCCATTGCGAATCCGCCTGACAGAGTTCGGCCGCTCCTGCCAGAGCAAAGTGGTCGACCAGATGCGTCAGTCGGCCCGCAAAGCCCTGGGGATTGAAATCGAGGTCGCTCAATCCGATTCTGAAAGCAATCAGGCAGGGGCAGGCGATTCATCGAGCATGCCGGCAGACGCCCAGGGCCAAGCGGTTGCCGAACGGGCGACCTCAGATCTCGAGGGGGTGGTCGACGACCAGCAATCGTCTGCCGAAGCACTCCCCGAGATGCCACCACACGAACTGCTGGTCACTTGGCCGGGGATGCATTGGGACAATGCCCGGAAATCATCGTTCATCCAACTGGCGCTTCAACTCAGATTGCCGGCGAACCGCTCACAGCAACCCTCGCCGCCGGTCATTGATGAGTGCTTTCAGATCCCTGGTTCGCCCATCGCTCTGGCAGTCTATCTTTCGGAGGCCGGAAATGCCGATCGCAATGCCGCATTTCGCTGGCTGCTTGACGCTGCCGAACAGGCCGGCATTGCCCCCCAGACAATTCACATGGGGGGAAGTGCCGTGGCAGGAGCCTCGCTGAATCGCGAAGTCCTGAAATCGGTCTGGGACAAGAGTGTTCCCGTCTATCAGATTCACCGCCGATCGATCATTCTTCTGTCGGGGCTGGTGGGGGGCCTGCTTTCATTCTGGCTGCTCAAGAGCTTCCGCCTGGCAGGGCTCGTTCTCGCGGCATCGTACTTCACAACGCTGGTCTCGACTGCCCTGATTCCGATGACCGGTGGCACGATGAACATGGTGCTGGTGGTCATGCCGACGCTGGTTCTCGTAACCACTCTCTCGGTGGCAATTCACCTGGCGAATTACTGGCAGCATGCTGCGGCCGCCGATCTGCAGTCAGCCGTCGTCAACTCCGTAAAGACCGCCTATGGGCCGGTCATGTGGGCCGGGTTGACCTCGGCCATCGGGCAGGCGTCGCTGCTGACGAGCTCGCTGGCGCCGGTTCGCGATTTCGGTTTGTACTCGGCATTAGGAACTCTGATCTCACTGGCCGTAACGCTCTATGGCCTCCCTGCACTGCTGCAACTCTGGCCCGCCAGGTCTCCCCGGCCAGAAGAACTCGACAGTGCCTTTTGGCGCGATCTGGCAGGCTGGATTGCTGCACGGCACAAGTCTGTGATTGCCGCCAGCCTTGCCGTCTCGGCGATCTGCATGTGGGGCCTGACCTCGTTCAAAACCGAGACCAAGGTGATTCGGTATTTCTCTAAGAATACGCAAACCGTCAAGGACTACGAATTCATCGAAGACCGTCTGGCAGGCATTATTCCCGTCGACGTGATTGTGCGTTTCGACCGCGAGAGCCAGCAACAGCTCAAATTCCTGCAGCGCCGCGATCTGGTGCAGACGATCCAGACCGAGATGAAAAAACTACCCGACATCAGTGGCTCATTGTCGCTCGTCGATTTTCTACCGGCGGTGCCCCAACCCGCCGAACATGCGCAGATGCGAGAAAAATCCAAATACAATGCGACGTCGCGGACGATCGAAGCACGCGTCAAAGGCGAACAACAGAGGGGTGCCAAGGCCCTCCTGGCAGTCGCCGATGACGCGACCGAATTTAATGCCGAAGGAGACGAGTTATGGCGCGTCACGGCCCAGGTCGCCATTATGTCGCAACGCAATTACCAGGAGCTTCGCGGGCAGATTGACAACATCTGCCGCGAGACTCTGCGCGGAACCTCGGGGGGCGCGGCCGAGAAGGTTCCGCCGGTTGGCCAGAAGCGAAGCTACCATCCCGGCGCGAGCCACGTCGTCACCGGCGAGATCCCCCTGTTTCTCGCGACTCAGCAGGAACTGCTCCGCAGTTTCATCTGGAGCTTCGCAGGGGCGTTCGCCAGCATTGCAGTCGTGGTCATGATCGTACTGAAACATCCGGTGGCGGGCCTTCTCGCCATGATCCCCAACGTTCTGCCGATCGGCGCGGTTTTCGGTCTCATCTCGTGGTGCGGGGTGCAAGTCGACATTGGATCGACCGTGACGGCGTCAATCGCGTTGGGAATCACGATCGACGGCACGCTCCATCTGATCACCTGGTTTCGCCTGGGGATTCAACAGGGGAAAAGCCGCGCCGAAGCGGTCAGCCTGGCACTGGGACATTGCGGCCCGGCGATGTGGCAGACGACACTGGTGGTGAGTGTCGGGCTGTTGGTTTTGTACCCGGCCGATCTGATTCTGATCAGCCGCTTCGGCTGGCTGATGGCCGCTCTGCTGGCAGCCGCCTCAGTGAGCGATTTGGTACTGACGCCGGCCCTTCTGGCCGGCCCTCTGGGCTACATCATCGAGAGAAGCACTCCCGGCTGCGCCGCAGCCGCGATTGCCGAAGAGACCATCGCCACACCTGACGAATCCTCAGAGGAAGAGCTTGGCTCGTCGGTGCCGGGCAAGCCCCACATCGGCAAGAAGAACGTGCGCATCCGGCGGGTTGACTGATTCGAAACCGAATTCGTATCGTCGTCGTTCACTTCGTCGTCGTTCACTTCTTCGTAGACTTCGGCGAACCGCACGGCTCCATCCCCGGCTTTCGGGGTATATCGTTTAACGCGCTTGCGCCATTTTAACAGCAGCGCACCGGAACCAGGGGCGATAAACAGCATCGCTGGCTGGCGCGAGCTGCGCTGCGTCCTAGTCGCCAAAAGCCGCGTCGAAAGCACGTTGCGATGGCTCGAAGTCAACGTTCTTGACGAACTGGCAAGCTTCGCGTGCGCCGGCTTCGCGATCCATGCCACTGTCTTCCCATTCAATTGACAGCGGCCCGGCATAGCGGGCATGATTGAGCGCTCGAATCACTTCTTCGAACCGCACCCCGCCGCGGCCGACACTGCGGAAATCCCATCCGCGCCGCGGGTCGCCGAATGGCAGGTGGCTCGACAAAATTCCCGTACGGCCGTTCAGCGTGACGCTCGCGTCCTTCATGTGGACATGGTAAATGCGGTCGGGAAAGAAGCGGATGAATTCGGCCGGATCGACTCCCTGCCACAGCAAATGGCTGGGGTCGAAGTTGAATCCGAATTCTTCGCGGCCATCGAGGGCCTCAACCGACCGCTGCGCCGAATAAATATCGAACGCAATCTCAGAAGGGTGAACTTCCAGGGCGAACTTCACACCGCATTCCTGAAAGACATCGAGAATCGGGTTCCAGCGCTCTGCCAGAAGCGCGTACCCGGCATCGATCATTGTGCGAGGGACAGGCGGAAAGTCGTAAATGAGGTGCCAGATGCTGGAACCTGTAAAACCATTAACGACACTGACCCCTAACTTTTTCGCGGCCCGCGCTGAATTTTTCATTTCGTCCGCGGCGCGCTGATTGACACCTTCAGGCTTGCCGTCGCGCCAGACATACTCGGGGAGGATAACCTTGTGTCGGGCGTCAATCGTATCAAGCACGGCCTGCCCGACGAGGTGGTTTGAAATGGCAAACAGCTGCAAGTCATATTTTTCGAGCAACTCGCGTTTGCGGGCGCAATAGGTGTCGTCCGAAAGAGCCTTGTCCACCTCGAAATGATCACCCCAACAGGCGAGTTCCAAGCCGTCGAAGCCCCACTCGCTGGCCTTCTTGCAAATTTCTTCGAGGGGCAGATCGGCCCACTGGCCGGTAAAGAGTGTGACGGGTCGCGCCATATGTCTATCCTGTCCTTTTCAACAGATTCTGTACGAATGTTCCTGAACGTATTCGCAGCCCACGAATTGCCGACAGCTTTCACCTGCGACCTGACGGGGACAAATAATAAAGAGCATTCCACAGTATTGAAGCCTCTGCGGGATGTCAACACGCGACACTTTGACATAAGCGATTGCCTATCGCACTACGTCATTTCCTGCCGTGCGGGCGCTGAAATGCCTGCAAAACCGTTATTTCCGGACCGTGGCGGCACCGTTCAGCCCCCGACTGATCGAAAACAGCTATCGCGTCGCTCGCAATTACCAGTGCATCACGTACCCGCCGTCGACGTTGATGGTCTGGCCGGTCACCTGCGCGGCGCGGTCGGAAGAGAGGAAAACAACCGCGTCGGCAATGTCGCATGGCTGCTGCCAGCGGCCCAAGGGTACGATTTGCCGCACCTTGTCGCCGGCCCATTCATCGTATGTGCGCTGGCTCTCGGGGGATTGCCGATCGTTCCAGGCTTGCCAGACCGATTTATTGAGCGGCGTTTGCACCATGCCCGGACAGACGGTGTTCACCCGCACTCCTGCGGTCGCCAGATCCTTAGCCAGACATTGCGAGAAATTGATGTTGGCCGCCTTCGAGGCGCTGTACGGAGGATCTGTCTGCGAACCGATCTGGCCCGCGACTGATGCGATGAAAATCATCGTCCCTTGCCGGCGTTCGACCATTGCCGGTGCAATGGCGTGCGCCACATGCACCATCCCCATAACATTCACGTCGAGTGTCTTACGCCAGTCAGTCGGCGTGAGGTTCGTGAACGGAAATCCGAACTTTCCCGACCCGATGGCAGCGGCATGCGCGAGATGATCGATCGGGCCCAGTTCTGCAGTTGTCTGCTGCGCGGCGTTTCTGACAGCCTCTTCGTCGGTGACATCGACCACGAACCCGAAGGTTTTCATGCCGCTCTGGCCAGCAATTTCTGCCGCCGCATGAATCGCGGCTGAGCTTCTGTCCCAGATCGCAACATGAGCTCCTTCGGCAGCGAAAGCATCGGAAATGGCACGGCCAATACCACTAGCGCCGCCGGTAATTACGGCGACGTGGTGACGCAGGTACAGATCCATGCGGCGCGACTCCTTAATCCTGATTTGAAAATCCGTCGAGCGCCGGCATCGTCAACTCCCGTTGACTTTGTCTGCGCTCGGCACGAATGAGTTGCCAGGTGCAATGCGACTCTCCTCAATCCTTCTGTCATGTCCTCTCTGGGGCGCCTTCGCGTGAGGTCTAAATTCATTCTGACAATCGCGATGGAAAAGAAACGTTGATCGCGCTGTGATTCCGGGCCTGGCCAGCCTTCGAAATCTGCGATTGATATTGTTCTGGTTCGCGTCCCAGGCCGGCCGCAGATCGAATCCAATCCCAGGAACTGCCCGCATGCTCGGACCTACCTATGGCGATTGAATCTGCCACATGAACACACATTCCGCCGAACTGCAGTCAGGTTCGCGGTCGACAGTCAGCATCACTGAGGCGGCAGCGACCAGCCCGTAAGCCAGCGCAATCGCGCACCAGAAGAACCAAGACATTTTTCGGTAAACAGGCATGGCTGCATCGTAGGGGGCGAAGGCGGGGCACGCAAGCGAATTCGGCTGGCAACAATGCATCATCGCGCGATGAATATCAACCAAAAAACGTCGCCTTGGGCCATTGTCGCTTTGAGGCTATTTCCTGGCAGAACGCCGCGACAGCTTTCGGTCGGCCTTGGCCACCTCGCGTTCGAGGCGTCCCGCCCACCAGCCGAAAACGCCGACGGCCGATTCCAAAAGCGCGATCACCACGAGCGTTCCCGGACGCTCGGTGAGAGTGTGCCAGACCACGCGGTGAGCGCTTGGGATCTGCACCAGCGCATTCCATAAGAAACGGACCGCGCCGACGGCGAATTCGATGACCGGGCTGACAACGACGACACCCTCGCGTTTGTAGCTGGCCGGGCCCCAGCCCTGCACGTCAGTGGCGTAGCCTCCGGAAGCGATTCCCCAACCCATGCCGGCCATCACCAGCATCAGCATCATCACCATCCAGCGAATCGATTTTCCCTTGGGTACTTTTCTCATGGTCCCATCAACAGATCGAGTTCTGCGGTAAGCTGTTCGAAATCGGGAATTTTTTTTCGGACACCTTCAAGTAGTGCTGAAGTCAACCGCGCTTTCGCTTTCGGCGACCGGGCGGCTTTGTGAGCCATGCGGAACGCGGCGATGGCTTGAGCAAGATTTCCCGAGGCAAGTTCCAGCTCGCCACGGCGGATCAGGGCCTCGGAATCGCGCGGATTCTTTTCCAGTCGGTCGCGGATCTGACCTACCAGCTGCTCATGCTCGTCAAAGGCTTCGAGCGCAGAGGGCCCTTGCGAAATGAACAGCCCTTTGTGCCAGATGAGATTGCCCGCAGGAATCTCGCGGGGCGATTTTTGCTCTCCGGCGATTTTTCCGGTGGCCAGATCGATTTCCAGAATGGAGGCCGTCGTCGTGGGCAAAAAGTACCGCTCGCCCGCGAAAACCCCCCGACCCGCGGGAAAGGATCCCTGTGGAAGTGCAAGGCTCCACGCCATTGCTCCATCGGCAAACTGCCGAGCCTGAACCTGTTTGCGACCCACGACGATCACCCGTTCTCCGGCCGTGCAGGCGACGAACATCGACTCCCCCCGCGGCTGGGCCCACCGGGCTTGTCCTGACTGAAGATCGAGACAATGAATTTCGTGCGATTCGCAGGGCGTGACGATCGCACAACCACCAGCGAGCGCTACGGTGGCGTCGAGCCAGCGGTCGAATTGGTCGAGGCGCGGAGGGTGCTCATTTTCGTCGAATGGCGCAGGCAGATCGCCTCTCCCGCGCCCGGCCGCCCGACGCGTGTAGCGATAGGCCCACAGCAATGACTGGGTCGTGAGGTCTACAGCGACCACAGCCCCTCCTGATGTGGGACAAATGATGATTTCATCGGGAGCAATCGAAGGCGTCGCACCGCCGATCATACGAAAAGGGTCTTCGGAAATTCCCTGCTCGACGAGCGCCAGATCCTGCGACCACTCGAGATGCCCGTTCGCACGATCGAGAACCACCAGCGACAAAGCCGCTTTCCACTCGGCCAGCAGATAGAGCCGCCCCTGCCAGCACAGAGCCGGGCCGAGGAAAAAGGCATTGGCCAACCGCGGCTCGGCCCCGCCTCCGACACCACCGACCTGCCACCGCAGATTCCCCTGACGCGATTGCAAATGCTCAAGAGCCGACAGGACGTTCCGGCTGGAACGCCCGGCATCGGCATCGCCCATCTGCAGGTTCTCAAGCAGGTAAACACATTCGTCATCGACCGAGAACGAACCGCCGGCCGGTTCCTGCCAGAGGATCCGGTCGAGCCCCGCGTTGTCGCCGTCATCGGCCGAGGGATATCTCCAGAGCGCCTGACCGGTAAGCCGATCGAACGCGGCCACGCCGTGCGCCGTTCGTGTCAGCACCAGGTCGTCGACGACGAGAGGATTGAGCAGTGGCAGCGATGTTGCCATCCCTTGCGCGTATGAATGCCGGGCCCGTTCGATCATGAGTTGCGTCTGGGCGTCTGTCGAGGCGGGCTGCGACCAGCGGGGAGCCAGAAACGGAGCCCGCGCGGCAACCGATCGGTTTCGCGCCGCATCGCCGCGAAATGTCTGCCAGTCTTCAGCCGTGTCCACCGCCTGAAAACTCTCGCGTCCGAAGCGGGCCAGAAATTCATCGACCGCCTGGTCGGTAGACAGGGTCGGAGACAAGCTTCCTGCAATCGACACGGCGACCGACTGAAACGACTTTCGCAGAGGCGCGATCGCGGCACGAGCCCGGTCGGCGCGGCCCAGGCGGGTCCAGCACGCCGCGATCATCGCGCTCAGCGCCGGCTCAAACGGAGCCGCCCCCAAGGGACGTGACTTAAGCCGCTTGAAGCACGCCGCTGCCGCGTGAATGCGGCCATGATCCCACAGAGAATATCCGAGACGATACAGCGCTTCATCACCGGCTCTCGTTTCAGGAAATCGCTGCGCAACTTCGCGTAAGCTCGCTTCGCCACCGCGCGCCACGGCGGCGTTAAGACGCGCTCGAGCCACCGGTTCAAACTGGACGCGATAGGCCGCTTGCCCCGCAGGGGGCAAGTCGTACAAGAGTCGGCGGACTTCAGCCTGAAAACTTTGTCCGTCACGTCGTCCGTCGTCATGCCTGAGGAAGAAATCGCGGGTCTCGGCGTCCTGTAAAAACTGGCCCAACTTTCGCGCAGCCTCTTCATAATGCTGGCCGTCAATCTGCAGGCGGACCAGTTCCAGCTTGCGCCGCACATCGCCATTTTCGAAAAGCACGATCGACCGCGGCCCATCAGAATCGTCGTCGGAGTCGGGATCAGCCCCCTGGGGGGTGGCCACGGGCGGCGGCCGCAGCAAGTTCATCGCCCGCCGGAACCACTGACCGTGCAATGTTGCCGGCAACGCGCCGGCAACCATTAACATGACGATCGCGATAGACCTCGAACGGCGTCGGGATCGCACAATTGTTGGCCTCCAGGAATTGTCCCAAAACGCGCTTGGCACGAGCGTCGGCTGCGTGTTGTGGCGCCAAGGCGCCATTGCACCAGCGATTGTCTTACTTTGGATTGACGCGTACTTTAACGGTGTACTCGCCAGGAAAGTTGTAGTCCTGGCTGGCGAATTGCTGGTTCATGGCGATTCCAAAATAAAGGATGCCCGTCTTGGATATGGTGGTGGTGTGCTTTGACCCGACTTTGAAGACTTTTCCTGCGGTACCGATGCGGCCCACGAGCGCTCCCCCTGCGATCTGATTGGGAATATACCATTGGAATTGCTCACTCCCGTCGGGCGTTGAAAACAAATTATTTCCCCAGGGCGACATCGTGAGTCGACCATCGGCAGTAATCTGCACCTTGTCGCCACGATTGACACGCACGCCCGATGTCACCATGCCCAGCTGAATCAGATGTTCGCCCCGCACCGCCAGCATCTTGCGGGTCTCGGGCTTCTGATCAGAATCTCGTTCACCGCGGCGGATGTCGCTGATGGCGACTTTCAGCGGGCCAAACTGTGTCTGCAAGTCGAAGACCTGCGGCGAAATTCTGCCTACCGCCGTAAACAGATCGGTTTCGAGAGAATCCTGCGCGCGCCACGGCCTGGCGGCAGTGGGGTCGAGATCATCATCGTCTTCAACTTCATCGAACTCCGCGAGAATTTTCTGCACGCGTGTGCGTCTTTCGGTATCTTCATCCATGGAATATCGCGCCAGTTCGGCATGAATCGTTTTGCCAATGTCGATCAGCATCCGCTCGGCAGCGTCACGTTCGCTGGCGACGTTCGAGCCCAATTGTTGAATCAGCCGACCGATCTTTTTGCGTTCCTCGGGATGACTGTCGAGCCCAGGTGTGAAGCTGATGATATTTCCCACCGGAATATCAAGTTTGCCGAACGCCGTTTCGACCGTCACAATTTCAGTCGACAGCTTTCCCGCCACAACTGACCCTTCCATCAGATGCAGCCGCATCAGTCGCGTCTGCCCGCTTTGCGCGATGCCGGGTTTGGCATCGGTGGTGGCAGGAGGCGGACTTGCTGGCTCATCCGCCAGAAGGGCGGCAGTTAAAAGCAGTCCCGACAACATACCCTGCGAGATTCGTGTTCCGTTCATGACGGCAATTCCTTGTGACGGCGTTTCCCCATGAGCTGGCTCTTAATTGTCGCTCATCGTCGGGCCGCGTGCAATGATTTTCGGGGCCGCGACGCATGAGATCGACGTTTTCACAGTTCTCGCGCCGGTGAGCGACGCGTCGCAGATCTGCGCCAACCCACGTTTCTGGCGCCCAGGTCGCCGAATTCGTTTGGAATCGGGACGCAACGTGTCATTCGTGCCGAAATTTTGGTGAGTTCCGCGCGCTGGGCCCCACGCTGCCGCGGCTCAACGGTTCGGCAATTCATTCGGGCATGAGATGCTGGCCGGCATGCAAAACCCCGACGGCAATACGCCGCGCACTTTCTCCCGCATTCGTCTCGTTTTCGCAGAAGACAAACTCGCACGCGGCCGAGCTATGTGTCACACCGTCGACGCCACGGTCGTCTCGGAGTCTGCGTTCGCGGAGCACGCCCCGATGCAGTGCAAGTCGGTCGCGAGTTCGGCATCGAGAATCGATTCGGGGGGCAATTCGACATAGACCGCGCCATCTTCAATTTTCACGGGGAAAGTGCGAATCGAATAGTCTTCGCCAGACAGGCACACACCTGATTCGAGCGAGTAGGTCTTCTTGTGGAGCGGGCAGGCCACTTTCGGAACGCCGTTCTGATCTCCCACGATGCCGCGCGACAGCACGAACGCATTCTTGTGCGGGCACATGTTCTGAGTGGCATACCACTCGCCGCGCGATTCAAAATGGAAGACGGCAAGTTGCGATTGACCGTATTTAACCGCGGCGCCGCCATCATGCGGAAAGTCTTCGGCGAAGCCGACGCGGACCCAGCGGGGAACTGTGTCCTCCACCGTATCGGTTCCCGCTGGCTCAGGTTCAAACTGGTTTTTCCGATTTAGAAAGGTAAGTTGATGCAGATCGACGCCGTCCTTGGGCCAATCAACCGGGCGGCGCTGGCCTCGCTCATGCACGAACTCGATGCACGACTGGGTTTCGTCAGTATTGCGGAACTGCATGAATGCCTGTCGGCGCTGAGGATCCTTCACGACTTCCGTCCATTCGCATTTGTAGGTGTCTACCAGGTGCTGCATCTGCCGTTCCAGCTCTTCGCCGATTCCCAGCCGATCATTGATGATCACGTCGCGGAGGTATTCGATGCCCCCCTCCAAGTTCGACAGCCAGACACTCGTGCGCGTCAACCGGTCGGCGGTGGCGATGTAGTACATCAGGAACCGGTCGATGTATTGAATGGCCGTGCCTTCGTCCAGATCGGCGGCCAGCAGGTCGGCATGCCTGGGCTTCGACCCACCGTTGCCGCAGACGTACAGGTTGTATCCCTTTTCCGTGGCGATCAGGCCAAAGTCCTTGCACTGTGCCTCGGCACATTCGCGGATACAACCCGAAACGGCGGCCTTGATCTTGTGCGGCGCCCGCAGCCCTTTGTAGCGATTCTCGACGCGAATCGCGAAACCGACCGAGTCTTGCACGCCATAGCGGCACCAGGTTGAACCCACACAACTCTTGACGGTCCGCAGTGCCTTGCCGTACGCATGGCCGCTCTCAAAACCCGCCTCGACCAGTTGCTCCCAGATTTCAGGCAGGTCTTGCACCTGGGCCCCGAAGAGGTCGACTCGCTGCCCGCCGGTGATTTTGGAGTACAGTTTGAAGCGCTGAGCGACGTGGCCCAAGGCGATCAGCTTATCGGGTGTGATCTCGCCACCCGGAACGCGCGGGACAACCGAATACGAACCGTCGCGCTGCATATTCGCCAGGAATCTGTCGTTCGTATCCTGCAAGGTGGCATGATTCAGAATGTTGTCATTCCAGAGGCTGGCCAGGATCGACGCGATCGCCGGCTTGCAGACTTCGCACCCCTGCCCGCGGCCGTGGCTCTTGACCAGGTCGTCGAACGACTCGATGCGCTTGATTTTGACGATCTGAAACAGTTCCTGTCGCGTATAGGCAAAGTGCTCGCACAGGCTGCGATTGACCGCTTTTCCGGCTGCTTCCAGTTCGTGGTGGAGCAGCGCCGTAACCAGCGGAACACAGCCGCCGCAACCGGTTCCGGCCTTTGTGCAACTCTTGACCTCTGGCAGGGTGGTTAGACTCTGGCCGGCAATGGCGGCGCACAGGTTTCCTTTCGTGACATTGTTGCACGAGCAGACAAGGCAGTCATCATCCATACCGTTGACGCCCACCGCCGCTCCGGCTCTCTTCCCGCCAATCAGCTCTCCGGGAAGCATCGTCAGGGGCTTGCCGGTCTTCGC
>JAYTRB010000464.1:0-2296 GCA_043746425.1 Planctomycetia bacterium | reverse complement strand
CGCTCGTCAGCGGCGAATTGGGCGTCACGGGCGATCCTGCCGCGCGGCCTTTCGTCGTGGCCGCCTTTCGGCAATTTGCAGAGATGGGCCACGCCAAAGCGCTGGCCTCGAACTGACGAATCCTGCCAGCGTTTCCGATTTGTTTCGGGCACCTACGGCGTTTCTACAAACAGATCCTGAAGCAAGCCCAGTTCCATCGCTTCTGCGGCCAGGGCGTGCGCTCGTTCATTGGGATGCGCATCAAAACGATTGACGGTCAGTCCTTCGCCCACATGCGGCAGAAGAACTGGTTTCAGATCGAGACACGGCAGGGCGGTTTCCCGGCAGTAGCCGAGGATGCGGTCGTGCGCCACGTCAAAGGGGTAGTCTGGGCCGAGATTGTGCAGGAACGGAAAAATGACAATTCGCAGATCGATGTCGTGGTCCTGGCAGAATTCCCGCAATTCGTCGAGCTTGCGCCGCATGCCGTTCCAGGGCGTACCCTGGTACGACTCTGCCAGATCTGAATAATAATTCCGCACGTCGGGCAAACGGGCCTGCTGCACACGAAAGTAGAACATGTTAAAAAAATACGTACTGCGAAACAGGAAGAACTGCGGCGAGTGCAAAGAAAGTCGCTGTTGCTGCTGGCTGCTGCCCGGTTCATAACCGTCGATATCGTTGAGGCAGATCGTGTAGACGAGGATGTCAATGCGCCGATCATGCTTGACGATCGTTTCGACGATGTTTGTCACCTGACGCACGTCAATACCGGCCTCGCCAATATTGGAAACCAGAAATTTCCCGGGACGGGCCGTTTCGAGGTGCTCGGCAATGCGGTCGCTGAACCGGTCGGCGACCTGCTTGATGCCATGTCCGAAGGTAAAACTGTCACCCACGAAGCACACCCGCTGCATCGCCTCGGGAACTGTCTTTAGAAAGGGGCGTACATCTCGAAATCCCTCGTTGTTTTTCTGAACGTGCCGATCGAACCAATGCTTTGAGACGTTCGACATATTGAACGAATCGCTCTGGTCGTACCAAATCGCAAAATATAATTCGATAATTGTCAGCGAGGCGAGAAACATCCACAGCGACAGACCGGCATTGGCCCACTTTACGCGGTTCGGCCTGTGCCTCATCCACCGGCGGCGACGCTGCAGGAGTTGTACGAAGGTGACAGCCCCGGCCACCAGCCAGGCGGTCATCCCCGCCAGGTATTCAAACGACAGATCAAACGGCATGAATGGCGAAGTTCCTCAGACTCGTCTTACGCCAATTCTCGGATGACGCGGGCCGAACCAGGCAGTATCGGCGTCGGCCGATCAGAAACGTCGCGCACCGGCTCGTGCGGATCGATACCCAGGTTGTGGTACAGTGTGCACAACACGTCCTGATAATGCACGGGGCGGTCCTTAGCCGAGTCGGCAATCGCGTCTGTCGAACCGATAACTTGCCCGGTCGGCATGCCTCCCCCTGCCAGCAGTACGCCGTTCACTCGCGGCCAATGGTCGCGGCCGGAATCTTTGTTGATCTTCGGCGTGCGACCAAATTCGCCCCAGACTGCGACCGTGACATCCTGATCGAGACCGCGCTCGTGGATGTCGCTGATGAGCGCGGCAATTCCCCTGTCGAACATGGGCAGATTCTGCTTCAGATGGCTGAAATTGTTCCCGTGCGTATCCCAAAACCCGTAACCGACGGTTACGCAGCGCACGCCTGCTTCGACCAGGCGGCGGGCCAGCAGTAACTGGTCATTCCAAAGCGGCGCCCCGTCTCCTTGATGTTTGGACGAACCCCGCCCGTACCGCTCTCGAACAAGCGGATCTTCTTTTTCGACGTCGAGTGCCTCAACCAAACGGCTGGAGGTGAGCACATCGAAAGCCCGTTGATACGCCGAATCGGCGGCCAAAAGTTTGTCGCCCTGCACGCTCTTTCGGAAGTTGTCCATATTGTCGAGCAATACCCGGCGATCATGGAACTGCTCTGCCGTCATGAACCGCAGTTTCATACTCGCCAGATCTTCGCCGTCGGCCTTCACGCCCGCATACTTGGGGCCGAACATTCCCGGACCGGGACTGTTGTAAGGTCGATGCTGCATCGTGGGGAACAGATCGACAAAGGCAGGCACCACGGGACTGGTACCCCCTTGAACACGCGACACGACTGACCCGAAGTGCGGGTGTCCATCACGTTGTGAATCGCCCATCGGAAACCCGGTAATCGTCTGAAAGCTGCTGTGCTCGTCGCGCAGGCCAACAATCGAGCGAACGAGAGCGTATTTGTCGGCGATGGCAGCCAGGTTGGGCAGCAATTC
>JAYTRB010000463.1:0-3803 GCA_043746425.1 Planctomycetia bacterium | reverse complement strand
ATCGCAGATCTTTCGGCCACGAGTTACCTTTGCGGCGCTGCCGTGCACTTGAGATCGGCGGCCGATCGCGTAAACAGCTTTCTAAGTCGCCTTTGTTGTCGGATGGACCCGAACGGAACTCGGGAACGAAAGTCATTGTTGAACCACGCACAAATCACTCATCAGGAACAGGGCATGATATTCGACGTTTATGGTGTGGGCAATTCGCTGGTCGATATTCAGGTACAGGTTTCAGATGAGTTGATCTCGCGCCTGGGATTTCACAAGGGGGTGATGACTCTCGTCGACGAAGCGACCCAGAAGCGCGTGCTCGAGGCTGTCGTGGGCGCCGCTCTGACGCGCTGCGCCGGTGGTTCGGCGGCCAACACCGTCATCGCCGTGGCCGACTTCGGAGGTCGCGCGGCCTATGCCGGCAAAGTGGGCGGCGACGAGATTGGCAAGTTCTGTCTCGCCGACATGCGAAAAATCGGTGTGACGATCGAAGTTCCTCCAGCCCAGGGAGATACAGGAACGTGCGTGATTCTGATCACCGCAGACGCCCAGCGAACGATGCTTACGCACCTGGGAGTCTCAGCCACACTAGGGCCCGATGATATCGTTGAAGATGCCATTCGCGAGGCCAAATATGTCTATGTCGAGGGATACCTCTTCGCCGGCGAACCGACCCGATCGGCCGCGCTGCGGACGATGGAACTGGCCAAAAAGAACGGTGTCAAGGTGGCCTTTACTGTCTCAGACCCGTTTCTGATCAACGCGCATCGCGAGGAATTCTGGAGCCTCATCAAAGGGCCCGTCGATCTTCTGTTCTGCAATCTCGAAGAAGCCCGCAGCCTGACCGGCCGGCAAGCCCCGATTGAATGTGCCACCGAGATTCACCGGCATGCCGAGAATGTCGCGCTGACGCTGGGAGCCGATGGTTCAATTCTGATGCATGAAGGCCGGGTGATTCCCGTCGGTGGCGTTCCCGCCCAAGCCATCGACACGACCGGGGCTGGGGACATGTATGCCGGAGCACTGCTCTACGGAATCACCAACGGTTTGAACTGGCAACAGGCCGGATATCTGGCCTCGCACGCCGCGGCCCGAATCGTCGCGCAATTGGGAGCGCGACTTCAGCGTAAATTTACGCCGGCAGAGATCAGTCGGCTGCTCAATTAACTTGGCGATCAATCACGAAGTTTGTCGCCCGCGGCGTCACTGACGGGAACAACGACCGGCTTAGGAAGCCCCGCGAGGTTTGCGCCAGCATCGCTAAAATTCGTCGCTCCCCCGACAGCCGGGTTATTGGCCGCCTGGCGATCGAGTGAAAAATCGCCTGGCACCAGCTCAGAGAAGGGTTTGGCCAGCCAGCGGCGCTTGTCCCAGACGACCTCAAATCGCGGATTCGATTCTGAGGCCTCAGTCCAGTTTCTGCGCCAGGTCTCGGAATTCCACGTTTCGCTCCGCCCGATGGCTTCGGTCGAAACGATTGACCAGAACGTCTGATAGCGGTCATAAAAATTGCTCTGTCCCGACCAGAATAGAAGCGCGTGAAAATCCTGCGGGGGAGAATTTCCAGTCATTCCAATCAGCGGAGTGCCGGCCGTGTTGCTGAATATGCTGTTCGATGCCGAGATTTGCACGGGGAGCATTTTTCGCGGCACGTTGCCACTATCGAGACGGACCAGTCCCCCGGCGAGAATGGCCGTCACGTGCTCAAGCCGCAATTCAAGCTGGGTGTTTTCGTGGCTCATTTCAGAATTTCCACGGGCCGACAGCAGCGTTCCCTGCAGGGCTGCCACCGACTGTTTAATCGCCAGCCGCGCCGGTTCGGCGTGCCGAACCAGGAAGAGATCGCCATCGCCACGGATCAACGATTCGGCAATTTCGACCTGCAGCGGAGGTCTCGGTTGGGCACCGGCGTCGGGCATGTCGGGCATTTTGTCGCCCACGCCTGGGCGAAGCTCGATGGCCGCCACCGAACGCTGCCGCGGATTGACGAGTGTGACGGTGACTCCCTCGAGCCGCAATGAGTCGGCGCGCTCCAGCGAGAACAGCGACCATTGCTCGGCCGATACGGTCTCATCGACAAGCAAAGTCACGTCCACACCGACCAGGTCGAGCGCCCCCGAAGGAATTGATACAGCGCGCACCTGGTAGGTGTCGGCAGCAGCTTCCGTCGGCCGAAACTCGACAACCGGGCGATATCCCCGGGCGGCGCGAATTGCAACCTTGCGGTTAATCCGGAATGCCGTTTCACGCCGCCGGCCGTTAAACCTCAGTTCGATGACCGCCCCGTCGGTGCGTACTGACGAACAGGCGGCTTCGAGTGACACAAACCGCTGGTCGGGGGCCCCGTCCCGGCCGAGCATGAAAATTCCCTCTTTCGGGGCGGCAACGGCCGGCAAGATTTCGCGATCGGAATCGACTTCAGACGAGGTCGCCTCGGCGACCGTCGAGGGGCGGTCATCCGGCGCAAAATCTTCGGCCGCGGCTCCGACACGTGCCACAGAACCCGGTGGATTCGCCACCGTCCTGGGACCGGGCTGGCCGAGACCTGCGAAAGTCTTGTCAAAGCGGGGGCCTAGAGAAACCCCCTCGTCAGAACTGCGACTGGCAGCAACCAGCGGAATCGGCACGAACTCGCCGATCGTCTCGTCGGAATCGGCCTCTTCGTCGTGCGTTCCCGAATTCGCCGACGGTCGCGTCCCGCGTTTGTCGCTCGACAGCTTTGAATCATTGTCGTCTGCCGACAGCCGGGAATCGTCGCGAGCGCTGCCGGCCACCAGCTCTTTGGCCGGGTCTTTCGCGCTGATCGGTTCTAAATCAGTGGAGGAACCAGTCAGATCTGAATGAGGCGGATTAAGACTGCGACCGGCCCCTGCCGTCCCGGTTACAAGAGGGACGCGGTTGCCGGCAGTCGGCGATTGACCAGAAGGTGAGCCAGCGCCAGGAGCCGGCGCATAGAACCCACCGCCGAATTCCATATAACCCACGATAACGAAAAGCATGGCGGCTGTCACCATCCATGCCAGATGCCGTTCCCAGAACGAAGTCTGTTCGCTCTGCGCTGCCAGCCATATGAGCCCTTCGGGGCTGACACTGCGCAGCCCCAGTGCGCCGGCGACCAGTATCAAGTCGCGGACCAGTTGCTCGGGCGTCTGGTAGCGGCGCCGCGGATCCTTGGCCATCATTTTGCGGACTACAACCGACAGATTCTCGGGGACCAGCGCGTTCTTCAAGGCCGGGTCGGGGGCCTCGTCTCCCTGGTGCTGCAACAGTTTCTGCAACACCGTTCCGTCGGGGTAGGGGGGCGCGCCCGTCAGCATGTGATACAGCGTGCAACCCAGCGAATAGATATCGCTGCGAACGTCAGCTGCCCGCGGGTCGCGGGCCTGCTCGGGCGAAATATAGTCGAATGTTCCCAACGTCGTGCCTGCCACCGTCAGGTCAACCGCTTGCTCGTCTTTGTTCTCTTTGCGTGCCAGTCCCAGATCAACGAGCTTGGCTCTGCCGGCCGGGGTAATGATGATGTTGGACGGTTTGATGTCGCGATGCACGACCCCCTGCGACGATGTATGGACGAGGGCCGCGGCAATCTGCAGAATGTAATTCACGGCCTCGGCGACGGACAAGCGCGTGTGCTCGGCAATCAGGTCGCGGACGTTTGTTCCATTGATGAATTCAAAGGCGATATAATTCAGGCCGTGGTCTTCGCCGATGAAATACACGCGGGCCACGTTTTCATGGTCGAGCTGCGCAGCGGCTTGCGCTTCGTTCTTGAAGCGCTGCACGATCAGGGGGTCGCGAGAGAGCGCTGGGGG
>JAYTRB010000462.1:0-6063 GCA_043746425.1 Planctomycetia bacterium | reverse complement strand
GATCGGGGAAGCGTGCGCATCGCCGCCCGACACGGCTGGATGGATGTGACGGCCGAATACGAGGATTGGCAGTCGTTTTTCAGTGCCGGCCTGTGCGAGGCAGATGTCGAATTGGGCTTGGCGGCTCAATGGATGTCACGTGCCGGGCGTGAGTTTTGCGGGGCGAAACCAAAATGTGACGCATGTCCGCTGAAGTCGCTGTTGCCTGAGCGCGGGGCGATTCTGCTCGACGGTGACGATAGTTGAAGGTACGTCGTTGCGGCAGCATTTGGGGGAAAACCGCACGACGCGTGGTTGCCGATGACGAGCACAGGCACGGGCCGCGATCATCGTCGTCGTTCATTTCGCGGCGGCCTTTTTCGTTCCTCCCTGAGGTTGCGCCGCGGCGCGCGACTCCTGAAACTGTTTACCCAGCATCACTTCACTGAAGCCCTTGAGATCGGTCCAGAACGTTCCTTCGCCAGCGTACAACAATTGCAGTTGAATGTCTTCGGGCAGCCCTGAAGCAAACACCCACTGATTGAATGCGTCGCCCGAACCGAAAGCGCCCACCGCCAGCTTGAATCGGTTCGCTTTGGCCTCTTCCATCAGTTTCTGCGCTTCAGCTTCAGCTTTGCCGACCGTCACGGTCGCCTCGCGATCGAGCTCGGCGGTCTGTTTCGCGATGGCGGCGACGAGTTTCAACGTTTCAGCAGCCGTTTCAGCGGCCGTTTTTTCTCCGTCGGCCTTCTTTTCGGCAACGAGCTTCTCGGTTTCAACCTTGATGCGTTCAGATTCGAGTTCGACCATCTTTTCGGCCTCTCGAAGGTTGGCTTCAGTTTTGGCCGTCAGTTGCTCCTGATCGCGGGTCAGCGTCAATTCGTCCGCCAGGTATTTCTTCTGGATCGGCAGGCGAACTTCCTGCGGAATATAGATGTGTCGCACCAGGCCGTACTGCAAGACGACTCCGGTTTCCTTGAGCTTCTGCTCGAACTGCCGCGTGGTCTCATCCTGAAACTGTTCACGCGTCTGGCCGACAAGCAACTGAACCGCTCCCAGTTTCGAGCCTTCATTGCGGCAGATGCTTTCGATGAGCGGAACGACAACCCGGTTTTCAACCGCGTCGAGATTGCCGCTGAACTCGACGACATGCGGGGCCTCGTCAGGCATGATTCCCCAAATGGCAGTGAAATCCATGTGAATCGTGAAACCATCGCGTGAGGGAAACACGATTCCGCCCGACGTCGAGGCCATTACCGGTTCGCCGCTCGCATCCAGCTCGGGACTGCCGTTGGCATCCTGTTTGGTGGGGCTGATGATCGTTTTTTCGCGATAGCCGATCTCGACGATGTCGACTTTTTGTTCGCGCGGGTTCATGGGATACAGGCCGGGCGGCAAGACATACGGCTGAATGCCCTTTTTCGCCCCCGAGAGCGGATTGTCGGTCTGATTGGTCACGACACCGACGAATCCCGATTTGATATTGACCCATCCCGAATGTTTGGTCTGCGTGCCGCTTTGCTCGATGTCGGTTTTAATCGTCTTGAACTCGTAGGCATAGGGGTTGACGCGATAACGGCCGGGGCCATAGACCTTCCGCAGGATTCCCTTATACGCAGTCTTCCCGAGGTCGCCGTCGACGAGAAACTGGCCGTTGTCGTCGGCCGGCTGTCCCCCTGCTGCCGGTCGCGCATTCAGGTCTTTGCCGACCAGACTGGTGACGATGGCGACTTCACCCGGTCGGACGACTTTGTCTTCGATCGTCTGTCGCACCCACCAGATGGGGCAGTAGAAGTGCCGACCGGGCCCCGGCATCTGTTCGATGACTCCGATTTCACCTTTTTCGAGGTTGGCTAATTGTCCGTCGCTGGGGTACTGCCGGCTGCCGAGAAATAGGGGCCCTTTGTACTGCAGCAAGAGGCTCGACCCCACCGGCACATAGTATCGGTTGACGGCGAACTCGAAGAACTCCCAGGCGATAGCGCCGACGACCGCCAGCACGATCAGGCCAGACAGGCGACGGCGCGCGTTGATTTGAGACGACATGAGCTGGCTCCTGGGTTATTCTGTGCTGCCGGTGGAAGATACGGGAGTTCCCGTCGTTTTGGCGGGTTTGGCCTTTGGTTCGGGTCGACCCCTCGAACCATTGAACGACTCGAAAATCTTCATGATGGGGCTGTCGGCGGTGTTGATCATGATGCTGCGGTACGCCGCAGAAATCTTCTGGTACAATACGTACTGGGCGAACTGGCTCCCCGAGCCTTCAAAGGCCTCGACCGAACGCTTCCAGCCCTCGGCCTCAGCCAGATTCTTGAATTGGATGACTTCGGCGGCGCCTTGTCCCTTCGAGGTAATAGCGGCCGCTTCATCCTTCGTGGCTTCGAGCCGGAATTTGCCGACTGCGAGATTCTGCTGGGCCTTGGTCAGCGAGACTTCCTGCTCGCGCGATGCGGCGACAGTGACGCGAATGACGTCTTGTTCAGCTTGTACAAGGGCCTGCTTCTGCGCAACCAGCGCGGTTTCAATGGCCAGCTTTTCCTCTGATTTCTGCTGCAGAATCTCTTGTTGATACTGTTCTTCCTTCTGCTTGGCGATCTCTCGCTGGCGAACCGGCTTGGCGATCTGCTCGGGGGGATTGATCTTGGTAATCAGCGCCTGGATAATCTCGATCCCGAGGATTTCGCACCGATCGCGCATCGATTTCTGATACTCTTCCTGAAAGTGCGTGCGTGTCGTTATGAAATCTCGCCCCGAATTATTCGACCCCTGCAGTCGGCAATAAGCGCGGGCCGCCGGCAAAATGACCTTTCGCACGACCTCTTCGTTGATGCCGTCGCCATTTATCTCTTCGTTGTAAAGCACGAACACTTTGGCGGCCATTTCGGGCTTCACCCGAAATTCGACAATGCTGTCGAGGCTCACCCAGAAGCCGTCTTTTGACGGAAATCCGAGGTCTTTTCCCTCAGACAGATTGAACCGTTGATTGCGGCAATCGACGAGCTTGACGATCCGTTCATAGGGATTGAAATTGTACGTTCCGGGATCGAGCGTTTCGTGCTCGACTCCACGAAATCCCTTCTTGACCAGAAGTTTCTGGTGCATCGTGTCGGAATCTTCCCAGTAGTCATCGGGTTTTGAAGGGATTTTTCCGGCCTGGTTGATGGCCACCCCCTTGTACCCCGCGGGAACAATCTGCGGATCGTGTTGTTCAACCGTGTAGAGGTACGGGTTGATCGGGTACCGCCCGGGGTTAAGCACTCCCGGAACGATGCCTTTCTGGTTCTCGTTGAAGGCGAGGAATTCGCCGTAGGGAAGATCTTCGCCGTACTGACGGATTCTGACCCCCAGTTTCTTGTCGGGGATTTCTTCCTGCTTCCGGATCTGCCATTCCCAGTTGTACGGATCGTACCTGAAGAAATATCGTCCGACATCGAGAACGTCCTTTTGGACCCCCTTGTAATTGGCATCGGGGGCAACGACATCGGAGTTAGCAAGATCCTTGCCCGTCTTCCTGACCAGGATCCCCACATGATAAGCAGGAACATTGATGACAAACTGGGCGTAGCACATCCACAACAGCCCAAGAATGAACACGGCGATGGCGGCGACAGCCGCCAGGCCAGACCCAATCTGCCGTTTCAGGTTGTTCTCTTCGAGAAAAACATCGCGAGGCATGGGGGCAGCTCCGGAAAACAACGTTTGGCCAGGATTCTGATGACCGGGATTCAATCTCAATGACGGCGAACTACGACTCGCTCGACTCACTCTTCACGAACGTGATTGGACCGCCGCCGGATCACCCCCTGCGGAGTCGATTCTGCGTTTTGAACATTTCGAGTACAACTTATCGAGAGTCTCTATTCGCCGAAACCAGCAAAATCTTGTGGAATTTCGTGGGCGGGATATCCGCCACAGATTAAAGCATCGCCGCCTTGAACGGGGAGCATGAGGTAAACCAGGTAAGCTGTAACTCATCACCACATGCGGATTAACCGCTACAAGAGGTTCAGTCATGCACAGTTTTACCAGAATGCCTGAGTAGAACATTCTTTGTGTATTGCCTGATCCGCACGCCGTTCGATTTTGAAATGAGGAATCAGGAACGCCAACGGATTGGCTTGTCTGCGATTGCGACAAGGAAATCTGTCATGCGTTATGATCTCGTAGTGATTGGAAGCGGCCCTGCAGGACAAAAGGGAGCCATTGCAGCGGCCAAGCTCAACAAGCGCGTGGCGATTGTCGAACGCAGCCAATTAGGCCCCGGCGGAGTCTGCCTGCATTCGGGCACGATTCCCTCGAAGACGATGCGCGAAGCCATTCTGCACCTGACGGGGTATCGCCAGCGCGATGTATTCGGAGAACGCTATCGCGATAAGCGCAAGATTACGATGCAAGATCTCAAGCGGCAAGTCGCACATGTGGTTGAACACGAGATGGACGTCATCCACGATCAGCTCGACCGCAACGGCGTTGATCTGTACCGCGGCTGTGCTCGTTTCATCGGCCCCCACGAACTGGTGATTCAAAGCAATGACGAATCGGTGCAACTCGTAGCCGACAATGTGTTGGTAGCCTGCGGCACCAAACCTGCGCGACCGGCGAGTATCCCTTTTGACGGCAAGCACGTTTTTGACTCCGACGAGATCTTGCAGCTGGATTCGATTCCCCGGTCGCTGGTCGTCGTGGGCGGGGGAGTGATTGGCCTGGAATACGCCATCATGTTCGCCACTCTGGGTGTCCGTGTCACCGTCGTCGACGGCCGCCAGACAATCCTGGAGTTCTGCGACCGGGAAATCGTCGACACCTTGCTGTTTCACGGCCGCTCACTGGGAATCGTCTTCCGACTCGGGGAAGACGTCATTGGCATGGACAAGGTCAAAGGAGACCGCATCGCGCTGCAGCTCGAAAGCGGCAAGCGGCTGATCGGCGACAGCGTGCTCTATACCGCGGGCCGGGTGGGCGCTACGACCGAACTGGACCTGCCGGCCGCCGGCCTGCAGCCCGACGAACGCGGCCGATTGTGGTGCGATGAGAATCATCGCACGTGGGTGCCGCACATTTACGGCGTCGGCGACGTGGTCGGCTTTCCGGCGCTGGCGAGCGTCTCGATGGAGCAGGGCCGTCGGGCCGTCTGTCACGCTTTTGGACAGCCGTTCCACGGCTGCCAGCACATGCCCTACGGGTTGTACACGATTCCGGAAATCTCGATGGTCGGCAAAAGTGAAGAGCAATTAACGAAGGACCACGTGCCCTACGAAGTCGGAATCGCCCGCTTTCGTGAAATCGCCCGCGGTCAGATTCTGGGTGACCAGCTCGGCATGCTCAAGCTGCTGTTTCACCGGGTGACGCGTAAAATCCTCGGGGTGCATTGTATCGGCGAAACAGCGACCGAGATCATTCACATCGGGCAGTCGGTGATGGCGTTCGAAGGAACGATCGACTATTTCCGCGATACGGTCTTCAACTATCCGACGATAGCCGAGTGCTATAAGGTCGCGGCCTTCGATGGCCTTAACAAGCTTGAGCTCGACCAGAAGTTCGAGCCGGCCGACGAAGTTGAGATGGAAATTACCCAGCAGGCACTTGAAATGCGAGATGCCACGGCTGCGATGGCGGTTATGTAAGCGGCATCTGGGCCCAAAAATAAGAGCGAGATCATCGGTCGCCAAGCGCGGCAAGGATGCGCGGTGTTTGATGGCACGGGCGGCCCGCTTAGAAATCTGCGCCGCGGCGGAGGAGATCGAGAGTGGTCTGCATGTCGGGCGCGAGCGGCGCTTCAAAGGTAACCACTTCGCGCGTGATCGGGTGGACGAACCGCAGGCTCCGCGCGTGCAGAGCCTGGCGCGACAGCAGAATGGTGTCATCTGCTACCGGCAACCTGGTGGGCGATATCGGTGCATGCCCGGGGGGGCTGTGCCCGATCGTGATGTCGCTCGTTCTCAGCTGGCGGGCCGGGCTGTAGAACTCGTCAGCAACCACCGGAAAGCCAATCCCGGCCAAGTGAACGCGAATCTGGTGCAGGCGTCCTGTGTGGGGCTGGGCGCGAACCAGGGTGAAGCGTTCAAAGCGCTCGAGGACTTCATA
>JAYTRB010000461.1:0-4580 GCA_043746425.1 Planctomycetia bacterium | reverse complement strand
TGCGGAAAGAGCCTCACGGCGCGCGCCACGGCGCGGCTGCTGGGTTTTCCGCTGGTGCGTCTCGATGTGGCCAATCTGCTTGCCTCAGATCGCGGCACCTCTGAACGCAACATGCGCGACGTGCTGCGACTGATGGAAACGATTGCCCCCGCCGTTCTGTGGCTCGACGAGGTCGAAAAGGGGTTCGCCGGCGTGGGCGGCGACGGCGACAAGAGCGGCGATGCCACAATGGCCCGCCTCATGGGAGGCTTTCTGACCTGGATGGAAGCCCGCAAGGCCGCCGTGTTCGTCGTTGCGACCGCCAACTCGATCGCCAATCTTCCCCCTGAGATGCTCCGCAAAGGCCGCTTCGACGAGTTGTTCTTCGTCGATTTGCCCAACTATCACGAACGCAAGCACATTTTTTCGATTCATCTGACGAAGCGCGGCTGGAAACCCGAGAAATATGATTTGTCGGCACTGGGTAATAAAACCGAAGGCTACAGCGGCGCTGAGATCGAACAGATCGTCAACTCGGCCATGATCGATGCCTACGGTCAGGGGCGGGTACTCTCGCAGGAAGACCTCGAACGATCGCGGGAACAGGCAGTCCCTTTGTCGATTACGATGGAAGAAAAGGTTTTCGAGTTGCGCGAATGGGCGTCGACTCGAGCCCGGCGTGCGACCTCCGATAGCCGCGTGACCCAAATGCTTGAGGAAGAGCAGCGGCACGCTGATTTCCTTGACGATGAAGAGGCGCCGAAAGAGCAATGGATGGAATTGGCCGAACACGGACAGCTCAACGCAGCAGTGGTCGAGTATCTCCGCCGTTGCGACGTGGCCCTGTTCCCCAAAATCCAGGATGATTTTTCTCCCTTTTTGACAACTGCAGGCGATCAGGGGCTGGCCTTAAGAGCCGATTCCAATGTCGTCCTCTGGTCGGGCATGAGCCAGGAATTTGCGACACTGCTTTCGACACTCATCTCGCAACGACGCATCTACATCCATCCGGCGACAATCGAGGCCTATAAGGAATTAGGCAAAGTACAAAAACTTCCGATTGTCGAAAAACTCGAAGACGCGAAACACCCTCGACCGGTGTGGATGCCGGCAGGTTTCCGGCTGGTTCCTCCCCAAGGCGGCAGCAGCCGTTTTGCCCGTGTAGCGCGGATCAAGCTCAGTCGCTGATCGGAATAACTGGCGGGGCTGCGAAAGATTCCGGTGCGGTTTAAACCATGGAAATCAATTGGTTTCAAAACGCCCAACACGGCAGTTTTGACGCCACACCTGTCTCGGCAAGTGGCCCAAGAACGGCCACTACTCGTTGAAAGCTCGAGGATTGAAAATGAATGAAACGTGCTCCTTCGCCTTCTTCCGCTGCACGGACGATTTCCTTCCTTGTGGATTCGTTGATTCATTTCCGGGTGAACCATCGAGGTGACCAAGTCGAGAATGCACGACTTGCATTCCCTGGCGAGCAGCCAAACACTCCGTAAGTTTCGATCTATAAAATCGTTGTGACATTTAAAACGGGTTGAATCAGACTTTCGGCCCCAGTACCAATGTGTGCATCGCTAAGAATCGACTTAAAATTCGACCGCAACTTCAATGGTTACGGCACGAAGTATATTAATGAGCAGTGACGAGCGCACGAGGCATACCCTTGAGAATCGCAAGCAATCCGATCCCATTGGCACGCCAGTTGCATTTTAGAACTGGCAGAAAACAAACTTCTCTACATGGCCCCATCCGATACACGGCGTTGGCCCGCCCCGAACATCGGCGTGGGGCCATGTTTTTTTGTGCGGCTAGATTGTGCGACTGAAGTGCCTGACGAGTCCGCCAACGGCCGACGGTAAGGTCAAAGGAATCGTCTACGGCAGCACCGACGAACAGGCTCCCTCGGTCGCCGAATCGCATGAACGTCGATGCCAATCACGCCGCGATCCTGCATCTTTTGGGTTTTGATCTCACCCTGCTCGTTGCGTTTCGACCGCACGCGGCTCGCCATACCTTGACGCCAGTCGCAACTCTCGCCTGATCGCCGTTCATGGCAATGTCGCTCACGAAATTATTGCTTGACCTTGCTGATCAATAGGCCACATTTTTATTAAGGGGCTCTGTTGTTACCTCATCGTTACGATGCAGCAGCGCTGCGCGTGTTCGCGTGGCAACTCTCTCTGAGGCGACAGACCGAGTGTCGCTGTCTTCAGTGACTGGGCACTGATTGCGATAGGGCAACCCAACAACGGTTCGACCGCACCGTATCGATCACTTCCTGATAGATCCAGCCATCGCGGAACGTCAGGTATCGCGGATGTGGCTGTCCTTGAATATCGGCGACGAATTCGCGGGCGAGCTGGTTCCAGTTTCTCTGCGTGTGATCGTCTTCGTCGGGCAGGCTGTCGCGAATCGAGATTGGAAGCGCCAGCTCTTCCCATGTGGGTCCACCGGTCTTGAGGTACATGGGGCCTTGCATGTATGTGCCGTCGACATGCAACGTTCCCTTGTCGCCGTAGATTGCCATGTAGTCGCCGTACCGTCCCAAACGCAGGGCCGAATGGCGAAACGTAACCGAGACGGCTTCCTCGAGACTTTTCGCCGGGTCGCCGATGCGAACCAGCGCCGTATACGACCAGTCGCTGTTGACCTGGGCCCATTTCAGCGGGGCCGCCTGTTCGGGAGTCATCGCCTGCCTGGAAAAATCTCGAAAGTCATGCACTGGCGAGCCGATCGGAACTCTCTTCAGGTCGTTGCGGCTTTCGCCCATGCAGGCCAGCACTTCTCCGCCGAGGACATTTTGTGCAATCGCCAGTTTGTGGGGGAAATTATTATTAAGCCGGCCGCCACCGGTCTCAAGCCGATGGGGCCAGCCAAACGGCATCAGCGGAGGCCAGTTGAAATGCGACACGCCTTCGATTTCAAACACCCGCCCCAGCGCGCCCGACTGTACCAGCTCGCGGGCATAGAGCGCTTGCGGCTGATACCAGAAACTGGCCGCGTAAGCCGTTTTGACCCCTTTGGAGAGCGCCTGTTCGTAAAGTGCCCGGGAGTCGTTGGCCGTTGTCGCCAAGGGTTTGTCGGCAAGGACATGGCAGCCGGCTTCGAGTGCCGCGGTAATCATCTCAAAGTGCGTGCCGCCGGGCGTTCCCACGGCGACGATGTCTGGTTTCAGGTCTGTCAGCAGCCTGCGCCAGTCGGAACTGTAGCGGGAAATCTGGAGCGACGAGGCAATCTTGGCGCCCACCTCGGCGGTACGGCTGGCCATTCCAACGATATCGACTCCCGCCAGTCGCAGGGCCATGGCATGCCCCTGACCGGCATAACCGGCGCCCAGAATCAGGGCACGCAGTGGTTGGGGCATCGTTGAGGCTCCTGAATGAAAAGATAAGTCAACTCGCCGTCGCGTCGATCTTCAACAGCACTTTGCCCGCGCGTCCAACTTTCTCGGCCGCGCACACTGCTTCCCCGATTCTTTCGAGCGGGTAAGTTTCCTCAACGTCCGATGCCAGAACTCCCTCCTCGATCAGAGCCGTCAGCGTGCGCATCAAAGTAATTTTACCAACCAGATTCTGCCGCGCCATCCACGTTCCCAGCCAGAAACCTTCAATTGTTGCCGACAAGGCGATCAGGTCTCGCGGCGAGATCGCCACGGGCGCGCCCGACAGCGTCCCATACAGCAAAAGCCGCGCGCCCGCAGCCAGGCAGCTGACGACTGCTGATCCAGTCGCTCCGCCGACCGGATCGATGGCGTACCGGACGCCCGTGCCACAGGTCGCTTCGATCACTTGTTTTCGCAGGTCGCCCCCCTCGTGAACGATGACCACATCGGCACCCAGGGCCTTCAGCTCGGCCACTTGCTCGGTTCGACGAACGACATTGATCGTTTTGAATCCGAACCGCCGACCGAGCCGAATCACCATTCGCCCCAGGGCTGAACCGGCCGCCGTTTGCAGGAGCCATTCCCCAGCCGGTACGGCCAGCAACTTGCGTGTCAGAATAAATGCGGTCGCCGGGTTCACAAAAAACATGGCTGCCTGCTCAAGCGGCAACCGCCTGGGCAGGGGAACCGCCTGTTTCGCGGTGACGATGGCGAACTCGGCCCAGCTTCCGGTCGTGCTGTTAAGCGCGGCGACGCGCTTGCCCACGAGAAGCTTGCCATACAGGCCGGGACCTGCCGATTCGACAATCCCCACGCCTTCGAATCCCGGGGTGGCGGGGAGTTCGGGCAGGCGGGCGTATTGCCCGCGGACCGACAAAAGATCTGAGGGATTGACGGGCGCAGCCAGCATCCGAACGCGCACCTCTCCGGCCGCGGGATTCGGCATATCCACATCGCGAATCGCCAGAACATCCTCCGGCTCGCCAAACTTCTCGAACACAATGGCGCGCATCAACGTCCCTTCTATGTCTTTCCAGATTCGTAATGGGCAATCCGAAAACGATTGACCGACTTCTATCGCTGCGAAGGCGGGATTGCAACCGTGGCTGTCGGCCCCCTGTACGACGCGAGTTTCTGGGCAATCCGATCATTTTTATGCGCTGGGCGAGGCGAGTTGTGGCCACACGTTGGCCGCTTGTCGTCCCCGATTGGCTCCGCC